>DATLYH010000338.1:0-17269 GCA_035575035.1 Gemmataceae bacterium | reverse complement strand
CGCCTGCTGCCCGGCATATCGCGGGGCCGGACAGAAAAAACGTTACGTTCCTTCGCCCTCGTCTGTTGGATGCCCCCGGTGGAGCACGCGACCACCGGGGGCTTGTCATGCGCCTGCTCCGTCAGCGGCTTGATTCCCGGGCCGCGACTGCCTATCCCTGACGGGCAGGAGGTGAACCACCATGATACCGCGATCGCTTCTCCGGAAAGGACCCGGCCTCTTCCTCACCGTGCTGACACTGGCGCTGCTTGGCCCCGCCGCCGCACCGGCGGCGGTCCGTCCCAACATTGTCGTCATCTTCGCCGATGACCTGGGCTATGGCGACCTGAGCTGCTATGGCCATCCAACCATCCGCACTCCTCACCTGGACCGGATGGCGGCCGAGGGGATGCGCTTCACCTCGTTCTACGCGGCGGCCGAGGTCTGCACGCCCAGCCGGGCCGCCCTGCTGACCGGCCGGCTGCCGCCACGCAACGGCATGGCCAGTGACAAGCGCCGCGTCCTCTTCCCCAACTCGGCTGGCGGCCTGCCCGACAAGGAGATCACCCTAGCCGAGGCCCTCAAGGCGAAGGGCTACGCGACCGCCTGCATCGGCAAGTGGCACCTGGGCCATCTGCCTCCCTATCTCCCCACGCGCCACGGCTTCGATTCGTACTTCGGCATCCCCTACTCCAACGACATGGACCGCGTCGCCGACCCCAAGCTGGGCCGGTCGATTTTCTTCGCGCCGAAGGTCGAATACTGGAACGTGCCGCTGATGCGCGATGACCAGATCATCGAACGGCCGGCCCACCAGCCCACGCTGACGAAGCGCTACACCGAAGAGGCGGTCCGCTTCATCCGGGCCAACAAGGAGCGGCCGTTCTTCCTCTATCTGGCCCATACCATGGTGCATGTGCCGCTGTTTGTTTCGGCGGCCTTCGCCGGTAAAAGCCCGCGCGGGCTCTACGGCGACGCCGTCGAGGAGATCGACTGGAGTGTCGGCCAGGTCCTCCAGACATTGCGCGATGAGAAACTGGCGGAACGGACGCTGGTGGTCTTCTCCAGCGACAACGGCCCCTGGCTGATCTTCAATCAGCACGGCGGCTCGGCCGGTCTGTTGCGCGACGGCAAGGGGACCACCTGGGAAGGGGGTATGCGCGTGCCGGGCATTTTCTGGAGGCCGGGACTGGTCCAGGCGGGCGTGGTTACCCAGGAGATGGCCTCGACCCTGGACGTGTTCACCACCGCGCTGAAGCTGGCCGGCGCCGAGGTCCCGTCTGACCGAATCATCGACGGGCTCGATTTGACGCCGGTGCTGACCGGCACGGGGCCGAGCCCGCGGCAGACGATGTTCTACTACCGCGGCACCCGTCTTTTCGCCGTGCGCAAGGGACCGTTCAAGGCCCACTTCATCACGCAGTCCGGCTACGACAAAGACAAGGCGGTTGAGCACGACCCGCCGCTGTTGTACCACCTGGGCCATGATCCGGCGGAGCGCTTCGACGTTGCCAAGGAACATCCCGACGTGATTGCCGATATCAAGTGGGAAGTCGCCGCCCACCGGGAGAAGATGCAACTGGGCGAGAACCAGTTGGAGAAGCTGCTTCCGCAGAAGCCGTGAACGAGGGGCCGGCGCGAATCGTCCCCGCGATCAGGTGCCGGGGCTAATCGTCCGGGCCTTCCTCGTCTTCTTGCCGGGAGGGCTCGTCTTCTTGCCGGGAGGGCTCGTCTTCTTGCCGGGAGGGCTGGAAGCCGTACTTGACCTCGGTGCAGCCACGGCGGCAGAGCCACTCGGCCAGAGCCGGCAGCCCCTCGCTCGGATGACAGCAAACGCAACAGATCGACAGCGCGGCGCCTTCTCGCTGGATGCTGCCGCCCATCGCTGCTTCGAGGTTGCTGCCTAGCTCCGGCCAGCCGTCCCGGAGGGGGAGCTGCCCCATCCGTTCCGCCATCTGTCGTACCACGGCCTTTCTCGTCTGCTCCCAGGCCTGGAACCGTGCCATCAGGACTTGCGGGTCAGCCGGCTGGCGGGGCTGTCCTTCCGGAGCCGGCGGCGCAGGACCAACCCCTTCTTTCTCCTTGAACGTTTCTCTCGACACCTTCCAGTGCTGTTCCCAGAGAGCAACGATGGTCAGGTCCACCGTCTCCTCCCCTTCGGCGCGGAGGTTTTCGAGAAGCCGTTGCTCTTCGGCCCTGGTCGCCTGTTCGATGTCCTGTCTCAGCTTCCGGATGGCGTCCTTGTCATTGCCGCCCAGGGTCGAGAGTAGCCGCTGATTCATCGCCTGAATGTCGGGGTGCTGGGCGACCTGACTAGAAAGGTCTTGCAGCCGGATCAGCGTCCGCCGGGCCTTTCGATAGCGCTGCCGCTCTTCCGGCGGTAGCGCCTGCCAGGCGTCGGACCACGGCGGCAGGAGCAGCCCCTGCAGCTCGAAGTAGGGGACGTGCAGGTACTCGCGGACCTCGGCCTCCAGCCGCTCGGCCTCTTCCGGGCTGGGTGCCGTGCAGGACAGTTTGATCGGGACCCAGAAGTCCTGCCGCTCCACGGCGATCTGGCCGGCTTGTTGGCGCAATCGGTCCATCCAGAGGGCATGTTCATCCCGCTGCTCGGCCGGGAGCGTCAGCAGCAGGCTCTGACCGAACCACCGCAGCGTTGCGCGCCGGGGCAGCTCGGCCGACAGGGCGTCGAACGCCCGCTTCGCGGCCGCCGGGTCAGCAAACGTGGCGATAAGCGTGACGCGCTTCTCCGCGGGCAGCAGCGCGGCGTCGGCCCCGCGCCGGACCTCCGTTGACCCCGGCACGTAAACGTTGGTCGGCTCCCAGTCGGCCGGCTCCCCTTCCAGGAAGGGCTTCCCTCCCAGGAACGCTTGCAGTTCCGCAAAGATGTGCGGCCCCAGCACCAGCATCACGGTTAGCACGATCGCCGCCAGGAAGCTCCCGGCATGGACGGCGAGCAGGACCAGCGAGGCCGCGACGCCGGGCGGCCGGGCATTGAGCGTTTCGAAAACATTGGCCACGTGCTGGGCCAGGACCTTGGTCGGCAGCGGCCGGGGGAGCGCGGCCCGTAGCTCGGTCAGGATCGTCACAGCCGTCTCGCGAGGGATCGACTGCGCGTCGGGAGACAGGGCGACGACTCCCTGCTGCCGCAGCCGGTGGGCGATGCGGGCGATCCGCCACGCCATCGGCAGCCCCATCAACATCAGGACCGGCAGGATCAGAAGGATCGTGTCCCTAAACAGCAAGGCGATGCCGAAGAGGCCCACGATTGCCAGCAGACGAAAGACGGCATCAAGGAGCGGGTGGCGGACGAAAAGCACGGCATGGACCACCCAGCCGCCGTCCAGCGGCAGCAGGGGAAGGAGGTTGAAACCGTTGAGGATGATCATCATCAGGGCAGCGAAGACAACCTGCTCCTGACGAAGGAACAACCCGACGATACCGATGATGCCGCCGACAACGATGCCGGGGACCGGGCCCATCAGGGCGACCACCGCTTTCTTCCAGCCGGCGACGTTGTAATGCCGGCCCGACACCGCCGCCCCAAGGAAGGGGATGAAGAACATGTGCAGGTTGCGGTAGCCGAAGTAACGCATCGCCAGATAATGGCCTGCCTCGTGGAAGGCGAGCACCGGAATGAGCACCCAGAGCATGTCCCAGAGTTTGCCCACGCGGGCCGCGGCTACAAAGAGCAACAGCGACACCATCAAGATCAGCAGCGCGGCCCAGGGGCTGGACCGGCCGCTCTGCAAGCGCTCGATCTCAGCCAGTACCGGAGCGTCCTCGGGATCGATCGGCGGGGCGGTGTCGTCCGCCTTGACCGGCGTCGCCGGCGGCTCGGTGGGTTCCGGCAACGGCTTGAAGACGCCCCGCTCCAGGTTGTAGTCGCGCACCCGGGCATGGTACTGTTCCATCGCCGTGCGTAACTGCTCGGCGTCGGCGACCGGACGAGGTTGGCAGGGGAGCAGCGCCTCTAGCTCCTGGTTATGCCTCTGCCAGAGTTCGGCGACGCTTGCCCCGACCTGGTTGACCATGCGCACCCCCTCCGGCATGAGCATGTCGGGTTTGCCGCCGGAGGTCACCAGGAATCCTTCGTCCAGAGCGGAGAAGAACATCGGGAAGAGAAAGACCTTCTCGGTCCCGCCGCCGGACCAGATGCGGCAATGAATGCGGCCCCAGGCCCGCCCCGATGGGTGCAGGAAGGTAGCCCAGTAGGTGCGGGTCGCATGGAGCGGGTAATCGATGGCATGGTAGATCGGGCTGTGGAAGCCGAGCGCGGTCAGCTGCTCCACCAGGGGCGTGAACTGGGCCCGGACCTCCAAAGGCAGCGCCGTCCGCTCGACCTCGAACGGCGCCAGCGACTCTACCGGGGGATCATCGGTCGTGCCGGGGAAAGAGACGTTCAAGAGCTTGAACAGGCCGACGAGCGGCATCAGGTACCACGGCGTGCCGAAGGCGAATTCCCGCAATTTCGCCCGCCGCAAATCGACGTCGTAGAAGGTGGACATGACGGTCTTCTCGGTTGGGCGCGCCCCCGCGCCCGGTGCGAGTCAGGGCTGCCGTTAAGCAGCAGGACGAGGTTGGGGATGACCTCTTGCAGAGGCCGGCGTGTCCGCGACGGGTGATGGGATTACCCGTCGCTGGCGCTCCGGGTTCTGACAGGTATTCCTGACCTGACCAGCTGCTTAGCCACCAACATAATCGAGACAGGGGCCGACAGCAATTGCCGACTGGACTCCACCGAGAAATAACACCCTCCGCGGCGCGGCCAACCGGGGGAAGACATGGCGTCGGAGACCGCACCAGCGCCCAGCGCCGCAACCGGGTCCGACCATCCCCGGCCGGGGACACGCCCGGCGGTGGACCGACTCAGGCCCCGGCGCCGGTCTCCGGGCGGAGCAGGCGGGCCGGCAACACCAGATGGAAGGCACTGCCGTGGCCGAACTCGCTGTAGACCTCCAGCTCCAGCCCCAGCTCCTTCACCAACCGATCGACCACGGCCAGACCTAGCCCGCTGCCACCGGAAGAATCACCCCCCTTGCCGGCCCGGCCACGCTCGAACGGCTGGAAGATCGACTCGCGCTCCTCAGGGGAAATGCCCGTACCGGTGTCCACCACGCTCACCACCAGAGCGCGCCCGGCCGGGTCGTCACGCCATTCCGTCAGGATGGTCACGTGCCCGGTGGCGGTGTAGCGCACGGCGTTGACCAGCAGGTTCGCCAGCAGCCGGCCCATCCGGACGCGGTCGGCGTAGATCTCCCAGCCGTGGGCAGCGGTCACTCGGGTGGTCAGGGTCAACCCCTTGCGCTGGGCAGCGGGCATTTGCTCCTGGGCCAGGGCATCCAGGAAGGGCGCCAGGGGGAACCAGGTGAACTCAGGAATGCGGCCGGCCTGAGCGGGACCGCGACACCACAGCAGCAGGTCTCGGCCGATTTGCAAGGCCCGTTCGGCCGACGACCGGACCATTTCTAGCAGTTGCTGCTGCTGGGCTTCAGTCGCCGCCGCATTTTGCAGCCCGCTCAGGACCAGACTGAGCGCGTGCAGGGGAGTGCGCAGGTCGTGGGCCAGCCCGGCCAGCGCCTGCCAGTCAAAGGCCGGCGGGCTGACGCACAGGCAGGCCATCACGCCGATCAGTTGGCCCTGGGCGTTGCGCACCGGGGCCGCACTCCAAAGGACGTGGCAGTCGGGCTTCCCCTCCTGGCGGAGCACAAAACTAGCCTCGGCCTCCCGCCCCTTCTGCCAGGCGATCAGCAACGGCAAGTCGCCCGCCTGGACCGGCTCCCCCGCCGGGGTGCGCAGCCTCTGGCAGGCCTGCTCCGCGGTCGTGAGGATCATCCCCTCCCGGTAGAGCTCCCGGGCGGTTTCGTTCAGACAGTGTAGCCGCCGCGTGCGCACGTCCAGGTAAAGATGGCCGACCCGCAGCTGAGCAAAGGGGTCAAGCGTGTGCGCGTCCGTACCCAGAGAAGCTGAGGGATTCATGGGGCTTTCCGTGAGGGGCCGAGACTGGACTACACGAATCAACCAGCTTTTGGGGAGGAAAGAACCTTTCAGAAAAGACAGGTTTGAGGGGTCAAAGATATTATGGCTTGTTCAACAGCTGGTTTGCAAATGTTCCGGAAAGATTTCCGCCCGGTCATCGGTCCAGTTTTATCATGGATAAGGGAATAAAAAAGAGAGACCCGGAAACCGAAAGCGTCGCCCACTCACCTTCGGATCCCTTGGTCTCTCTGTTAAGAAAGTATGCCTTATGCGCGCCGCTTTTGCCATCCGTAGAATTACCGATTTTGGCCGGAAAGTGGCTCAGTGCCTGGAGCGTCGATGCGGGGAACTGTCCGTGCCCGGCCTGGCGCGTCACGACGGGTACTACAGCCCGGAGCGTACTACTAGCCCGGAGCGCCAGCGACGGGTAGGTAGCGCCATGCCCCGTCGCCCACGCTTCGGGCGCTGAGCAAAGGTGTTGGACTTTGGCGCCACCCAAGACAAAAAAAGAGAGACCTGGAAATCGAAAGCGTCGCCCAACCACCTTCGACTTCCTCGGTCTCTCTGATAAAGGATTATGCAATCAGTCCAACTCTTTTGCCATGCGTAAAATTACGTAATTCGGCAGGAATTTTTGCCCGACCGCCTTTTCTCGGTGGTGTCCCTACATCGTTGAACGCCTGACCGGCTTTTGCTACAACAACTTCCGTTGACGGACAATTCCCGTCGCCCGCCGCCAACCCAGCGCCATGGCCGTGGACGACGACCGGCGAACCTTCTGCTGCCAGAACGATTGCTGCCCCGATTACGGCAAACGCGGCCACGGCAACCTGACGGTCTGCGGCCACTACGGCCCCCACCGCCGCCTGCTCTACTGCCGCACCTGCAAGGCCCGCGACCCCGCCGACGATGAGCGTGGGAACCACGTGGCCTTGGACGCGGAACACCGCCTGGTGCTGAGCGTGGTGCCCGGCCGGCAGCAGCAGCCCCGGCGGCGGGGCAAGCGTGGTCGCAAGCCCAAGCCGGTGACGGTACCGCCGGAGGGGCTGACCTACGCCACCGTGCACAAGACGCGGGCGAAGGGCCGGGGGGTGAAGGTCGCGGCGCGGGTGGCCTACGGCAGCCGGGCCGCGGTGGCAGCAGTCCTGGGGCGGTCGCAGGTCAGTGACCGGGTGAACACGGTGTTCGTGGAGCGGTATCGGCACCGACCGCAACCGCGACGCCTGGAAGGTGCGCAAGACCTGCTGCTTCTCGAAGGGCTGGGGGGTGCAGGAGGCCGTGACGTACTTTATGACCTCCAGCTACCACTTCTGCGGGGCGGCGCGGACGCTGCGTCCGGGGGAGCCGGCGGAAGGGCTACCGGCAGCGGACGCCGGCGATGGCCGCCGGACTGGCCGACCACATTTGGTCGATGGCGGAGGGGCTATCCTATCCGGCCGTGCAACGTAACTAGGACACCACCGGAAATCCCCACATAAAGCCAGTGACGAAAGTGGCGGACCTGTTCCGGACGGCTTTCCGTCCAGGCGCCGGCATAGAAACCTACACCGGGTCCGGTAGCGAGCAAGCTGGCCAGTTCCCGAATGGAATTACGGTTCGGAGCCGCCTTCTTGCCGCCCCACCAGGTACGAAACCGCTGCCACCAACGACGCATGTTGGAGAAACTCCCTGCCGTCAATCGTCATGGATCGTTGTCATTATGACGCGAACCAGCGGGACCGGACAAGCTGAGCTAGGCAAAGAGGACTTCGAGGCGTCAGGATGGACGAAGAAAGGAGCATTGAGTGCTATGGTACGTTTCGCTGGACCCCAAGACGAATACGATCCTCGCAATCCCCAGCACGCGCTTTTACTGATGGCGCCTCGGGGAAGCTACTTCCAAATTCAACGTGTCCGTGGACATGTTGGTCCAGCGGCTTTTCGTGTTACCGGACGATCGCCGCTGCTCCAGAAAAGTTTTCTGAAATTTCTCGACCTATTTCTTTACCACCAGATCCCCTGGAAGTGGTATCGGGAGAAACTTTTCAAGCAAGCGGGCCGCTTGGACCCGGTTTACCTAGAAGTGAAGAAACTCCCTCCGGCGTGGCAAGAAAAGGTTCTTCTTTTCGTCAAATTACGTATCAACGACGAACGAGAAGGTCTCCCCGACGTGGCTACACTTCAAGCCTCCGGAGTTAAAGATCCTTTGCAGTTTTTACGCACCGTCCGCCGTGTGCGGAGGATGTACGAATCGCAACAACGTTTTGCCCGCAACTACCTTCAGAAGCTGTACCGTCAGGGCGGCAGCAAATGGTTTCTCGATAATTTGCGCATTCTTCGGGACGCTGAACCGTTTTTGCGAAGCAATCCGATCGTTTTCACCGACGATCCCCCAAAAATCAGACTTCTCTTCCAACTGCTTCGCTCCGCCCTGGTGAAAGCCCGTCATGAGGGCGTCTTTCACCTGCTCGACAACCCGAAAGCCGGTGCGCTGCTGGCTGATCTCCAACGCCGTCTGGCCGATTTGCCGGCTCAACCGGACCAGCAGCTCGAAGCTGAATACCGCCACTTCGGAGCGTTGGCCAATCTCCGACTGCCGGCTTCTCTCCCCAGTCCCTACCGCAAATGGAAACTCGATCAGGTGCCGGAGAGGGCCCTCCAGGAGATTGCGTCCGATCCCGTCGATCCCCGAACAGGGAAGAAAATGTATGCAGCTCCTGTCGTGGCGCGGGTGAAGGAGTATCTCCAGATTCTGGACAAGTACCGGCCGAGGCCGGCGGCAACAGGACTGACCGAAGCCCAAACTCGACGGCTTCAGGAGCTGGCCCTGATGGATCTGCCGGGACTCCATCTGCCTCCTCGGACGGGCTGGAAGATGCTCGGCCAGATACCGCGAAGCGTTCTCGAATACATCATCAACAATCCGGCTGACCCGAAAACGAAAAAACGGCCCTTCCCTCGTTGGTTTGTCTCTCGCGTCCGGACGTATTACCGGCTTCTTCTGCGGGCGCGGCGGACGCCCACTCTCATGAGCCGCAGGGATTGGACGAGATTGGAAAAGCTGTCCAAACTGCCGACGCCGTACCATCATCCGCCGCTCAAGATGTACCTCGTTCCGGAGCATATTCTCAAGATTATCGCGGTCTCCCCCAAGCTCGAACAGTTCTTCACGACCCCCAGATATTTCCGAGCCCTTGCCGGCGACCCGTTTGCCCGCTTCGCGAAAGAGGTTAAGTTTACGCCGGAGGTGGTCCAGGCCGCCAGGGAGTACCTCATCCTGCTGCACCGCTATCGCACGGCCAATGCCGGCCGTCGGCTTCCTGAAGGCGTGGAAGCCTTCACCCATGACAGTGCTCGGGGCGGGGATACGGAATCACTGTCCAAGCGAGAAGAACGAACGACCGAACTCCGTCAAGCGGCGATGGAGAACATCCCGGAGCTCCTGCGCAAGTGGCACCATATCCAGTTCCGAGGATCGAGAGAATTTCCTCTGGCCAAGCTCCGGGAGCTGGAACGAATTCGCCGCGAGTTGCAGAAAGAAACCTTATCTCCTCGGGAACGGCAACGTCTGGCGGTAAAACAGGACCGGCTGCTGAAGGAGTTGTTCCATCCTGCCAGGAAAACCCCTGCTCAGAAGTTGCTCGAACTGGTTGAACAGAAGCAGCTGAATCCGAGATCAGGCCTCATGGAGAGACGGCCGATCTGGCCAGCGGATGCCCGCAAAGCTCGGAAATATCTTCGGCGTATGCTCGGCCAAATCGGCTACCGTTATTTTGACTTACGTAAGGAGTTGAAACAGTACCGCATCTACAAAGAAAACTGGGAGCACGGTCTCCTGATTATAGCGCGCTTGCGTCGGCGGCAACAACAAGCGGGAGCTTCTACCCCTTCGAAATTGTTGCTCAGATGGATGCGTCAAATGAAGGAGCTTCGTCCCCGCATCCGCAGGCAAATAGAGAGAATTCGTGGGCTACTCAAAAGTTTAACCGGTCAAGAGCGCGCCGCAATGACGCTGTTGCGACGATTCAAGGCTGGGCAAACGATTAACGACCCTGCCGAACTTGACCGAATCGTTGCTCAAGCGCGAGCGCTCGCAGCCCCCCGCAGCCAGGCTTACCATCCCGGTCTGACGGCAAGAGAGATGCACCTTTATCAAAAACTAGCGGAGGAACAACGTGAAGCCCGCATGTTGATGCGGTATCCGATTGAGAAAGACGTGCTGATGAACAGTATCATGACGGGAATTATCCGGGTGCAGGAGAAGATTGACCGTTTACAACCCCGCTTACAGCAACTCCAAGCCCGTTTTCCCCGAGGAAGTCCTCCGCCCGAAGCTCTTTTGCAACGATATTTACGTTTGCAAGACGAACTGCTCAGTCTTCGGGGAGTCCACCAGGAGGCGCTCAAGGCTCTCGATATCCTCAAGCAAGGCGGTTCTTTACCGTACCCGGGCAATTTGCACGCTAACTGGCAGTGGATCGACCAAGATCCCGTCTTTCGTTCCGAGTTCTACCGCCGGCAGCGAAAGCTGAATCAGCTAGCAGAAAAGGCAGCCCGTACCGGTGAACCGACCGACCCAGAGGAACTTCAGCGCGGAAGTTCAAAGGCGTTTGTCTATGATAGACCAACACCGTTGCAAGAGGCTCATGCCCGCCATTTCGCCGAAACCGACAGCGAGAAAGCAAAGAAATTGCCGGAATTCCTTCGTCGGGCGATGGCCGACCCGAACTTTGTGGTTTACAAACTGACCAAACGCTGGAGCCGTCTGGAGTCGCGCAAAGCGCAGTGGGCGCTTTATGCCCTCGACGTAATGCTAGATCGAGCTAAATCGCGGGATGACATCCTTCGCGTCCACGATATCCTCAACCGTCTCTTTGGCAAACCGCTTGAGGGAGGAGCGTTTGAGTTCGAAGAGGTTCCCTGGATCTGGACCGTCCAGTTGCGCATGAAGGAACTATACGCCATCCTCCCGGAAAAACCGGCAGTCTTTATCCAATTGCGCCACCCTGAGAAATGGCTCCGCGACCCGATCTTGTACACGATCGACCCCGAGACCGGGGACTTCATCGAGATGGATAGGGGCAAGATTGTCAGTCCGGAAGACCGCCGCACCATTGAAGAACGTGCCGGTGTGAAGGCGTCCCAGCCCAGTCCGACACACCTGGAACGCTTGGCAGCGGAAGAGGAGCTGTTCGCACCGCCGGAGTTCTTCGGTACGGTTCGTACCGGACCCTCGGATTTCGAACGCGAGATGTACGACGCGATGGGCTTGGACTCTGACGACCCTGACTTCGGGGAGTTAGCCGCAGAAGGCTTGGACCCCGACGAGGTCGATTGGGAGTCGCATGATTACGATCCCGATTGAGAGTGAGCCGGTGGCGCCGAACTGGGTCGTTCGGCGGGCCTCGCCCGCTGGCCGACCCGAGCCAAACGCCAGGCCACCAACCAGCCGACAAGCACCCCCAACGGGACCGTGAAGGGGAGAGCCGATCGGACCCCCATGAGGAACTCCCGCCAGCCTACGTCACTCCCGAATCCCACTGCGCAACGACCAATCACCAGCGCTCCGAGATAACCAGCAAACGCCCCGAGGCTCCCCGCGCGGACAGTAACCCGCACGAACCGCGGCAGGCAGCTGATAACGAACCCAAGGCCCAAGCCGAGGGCGAGGGGCAGCCAGAGAGGCCGGTCCGGGTCCATCTTCCCGCGCGGGACTCGGAGGTGTACCGCGTCTGATACGCCAAGCGCTACCCACACCAGCAGGACACCGGAGACGGCGCCCCAGGATAATCGCTCAGGCCAGGACGAAAGCGGTAGTGCGGATTGCTCTGGGGCGCCCATCTTCCTGTTCACCTCCGCCGCCGAACAAGAATTATGATAGTCCCCTCACTCATTCACAATCCGTAAAAACATTCGCAATTTCCCCAATCATCCTTGGGCCTTTGGGGTTCCTCTGCCGTCACCCCTCTCTTCCGCTATCCCTCCTTGATCAGGATGCCCCGCTGCACGGCGTAGCGGGTTAGTTCCTTCTGGTTGCGGACGCCCAGCTTCCGCATCAGGTTGGCTCGGTGGGTCTCGACGGTGCGCCGGCTGATGAAAAGGCGCTCGGCGATCTCGGCAGCACTATGCCCTTCCGCGGTTAGCTGCAACACCTCGCGCTCCCGGAAGGTCAGCGTCTGGTAGGGGTCGAGAGGGGTGGACTCCGTCATCTGGACATAGGCGCCCAGGGCGGTCTCGGAAATGGAGGGGCTCAGGTAGCGGCGGCCGAGGGCGGCTTGGCGGATGGCCTGGACCAGGTCTTCGGCCCCGGACTCCTTCAGGACGTAGCCGGTCGCGCCGGCTCGCAGGGCCTCGACTACGTAGGCCTCGTTGGAGTGCATCGACAGGATGACAATCCGGGTGCGCGGGAAGCGGCGGGCCACATGCCGGGTCACTTCCAGGCCGTTCAGCCCCGGCAGCATCAGGTCGAGCACCAGCACGTCGGGCTGGAGCCGCTCCACCAACCGAACCGCCTCCGGTCCGTCAGCCGCCTCGCCCACCAGGCGGAAGTCGGTGACGGCCTTCAAAATCGCCCGCAACCCCTGGCGGACGATCTGGTGGTCATCGGCCAGCAGCAGCGTCACGGTCATTGCGTTTGTCCTCCTCTTCGTCCGTCACGGGGAGTTCGGCCGTCACGCAAGTACCGGCCCCCGGCACCGATTCGACCACCAGGCGGCCCCCCAGGAGCACCGCGCGTTCCTGCATTCCCGACAGGCCGCCGGTCGGGCCCGCGCTCCGGACGGCCCGCGGGTCGAAGCCGGCGCCTCGATCCTCGATCTTCAGGCAGAGCGTCTGGCGGTCGAGCCAGACGCGAACCGTGGCGGCCGCGGCGCGGGCATGGCGCGCGACGTTGGTCAGGGCCTCCTGCACGATCCGGTAGGCGGCCGTCTCGACCTCGGGACGGAAGCGCCTTCCCAGGCCGTGGTGCTGGAAATCGACCTGCACCCGCGTCTGAGCGGTATAGCGCTGACAGAGCCAAACCAGGGCGGGCAACAACCCGAGGTCATCCAGCATGGTTGGCCGCAGCCGCAGCGACAGGTCGCGGACCCGGGTGGTCAGGTCCCGGACCAGCCCCTGGGCCTGGCTGAGGGTGTCCCGCAGGGCCGCCCCTTCCAGCTGCGGCGTCATGTCCAGGGTAAACATCAGCGCCGTCAGGGCCTGGGCCACCTCGTCATGCAACTCGCGGGCCAGGTGGCGGCGCTCTGCCTCTTGCACCTGCAACAACCGGCGGGAGAGGGCCTGTAACCTCTGGGCATACTCTTGCAGCTGGCTCTCGGCCTTCTTGCGCTCGGTGATGTCCTGGACGGCCCCGAGCAGCCGGACCACCCGGCCGCGGGCCTCGTTCCAAATCGGCCGGTATGAGTAGCGGATCCAGCGCGTCTGCCCGGTCTTGGTGATGATCCGCACCTCGTCCATACCGCCGGCGCCGCTGAGCAGGGACTGCGTCCGCTTGATGGTGCCCGGCAAGTCGTCGGGATGGACGAAGCTGATCCAGCCGCCGCGGGCCTCGACCTCGTCGGGGGTGTAACCGGTGACGCGGGTAAACCCCGGGGTCGCCGACTCCAGCCGGGCAGTGCCGTCCGGCTCCACGCTGCACGTGTAGGTATAATCGGAGGTCAGCTCGGAGAGGAGGCGATGCCGCTCCTCGCTTTCCTTAAGGGCCTCCTCGGCCTGCTTGCGCCGGGTGATGTTGACCGTGCCGCCGATGACCCGGATGGCCTGTCCCCGGTCGTCACGGACGACTCGGCCGCGGTCCCAAACGTGGGCATAGTCGCCGCGACGGTTGAGAATGCGGTACTCGAGGTCGTAAGAGCGTCCGCCGGCCAGGGCCGTCTCGAACCGGGCCGCCACGCCGGGCCGGTCGTCGGGATGAATACGCTCCCGCCACCAGCCGGCCTCCGGCGGCACTTCTTCGGGCCGGAAGCCGAGCACCGCCCGCAGGCCGCTGGAGAAGAAGGCCCGATCCGTGCGCAGGTCGATCTCGTAGACCAGGGCATCCATCACCTCGGCGGCGATCCGGAAGCGCTCTTCGCTGTCGCGCCGCGCCGGCTCGACCTGACAGAATTGGTCGTGATCGCCCATCATCCCCTCGTCCAGCCGCGGGACCGACTTGCGGAGTGTCGGTGCCTTTTCTCGATCCTACCGCGCCGGCCCCCGAACCGCCACGGCGTCCCAGGCGCCGCCTCACCGGCCCCGCCGCTCCTTCACCAACTCCTCGGCCAGGCGGGCCACCTCGTCGGGCAGCGGCATCTGGCGGAAGCGATGGATGCCGGCGGGCAGCCCCTCCAGGTCGGCATCCTCGATATGGAGTTGATCCGAGACAGCTAGCAAAAACGGCGCCCGGGCGTGGCGGCGGAGGCGCTCCAGGTGCCGCTCGGCGCTGGACCGCCGCCAGAAGCCGAGCACTTCCAGATAGACTTCCTGCCCTGTCGCCCGGTGCACCAGCCGGAAATCGGGCACCCAGAACCCGTCCCCCAGCGGCAGCACCCGTGTCTCTTCCATGATGTCCCAGCCGTCCGCCCGCTTGCGGAACAGCTCGACGAAGCCGCGCAGCTCGGGCGGCACGTACTGGCCGGTGTCGGGGTGATGGGACACCAGGCCGTCGCTGGGCGTGATCACCAGCAGCTTGGGCCGGCGCTGCGGCCCCCAGGCCAGCTCGGCGCGCAACTCGAAATCGCGGCAGAGCAGCACGGCCGGCAGGAACAGGGCCAGCTGGAGCCCGTACTTGTTCGTCGCGGTGAACAGACTCAACGGGCCGTCCAGGTGGAGCAGGTAGCTGTTGTCGCCGGTCGGCTCGATGTCACAGATCAGCCGATGAAACTTGATGAGCCGTAGCAGCTGCCGGTAACGTTGCGGCGGCTCATGGCGAATGGCCACATGGACCCGGGTGGAGCGCAGCAAGACGGCCTGAACCAGGGCGACATTGTAGCGCTGCAAGAGCCGCTCGGCCGTGATGTCCTTGAAGCGGACCAGGCGCTGCTCGCTCTTCAGGTCGGCGAACAGCCCGCGCTCGACCTCCTCGACGGTCAGTCCCAGTTTGCCGGCGACTTGCCGCAAGACCGCATCCCGGTCGAAGGAGGCCCCGATGCCCGCTCCGGCCGCGGCGGGTGCCGAGCCGCCAGTGGTTGTCTCCTCGCCGAGGGCCGGTGGGTTGCGGCGCCAGGCCGCGGCGGCCGCGAACACTTCTTCGCGCAACTCCTCCGGCGGATACCCGGAAACCACCTCGAACTCGCAGCGATCCTCCAGGAGTTTGGCCAGCCCCTGATGGACCAGCTGCGCCGGCGAGTCGCCAAACGTCTCCCGGACATCCTCCTCCAACTCGCCGCGGGTGCGCCCCTCCTGGCCGCGGAACAACTCCAGCAGCCGGTCGGCGGCCGCAATCCAGGCCGGATCGTTAACGTCGAGGTAGCAGGGGAGGAGGCGGTTCCGCGCATAGCGGACCCGGACCAGTTTACCGGTGAGCATGGTGCGATCAGGGGATTCCTTTGAGGAATTCGAAGGTTTCCCGGTGCAATCCCCTGATAATACCGGACAGCGGCGCGCCCGGGCAAGGAGGAGAGATTCATCGGCTCCTCCGGTGCAGGCGGCCGCCAGCGGCTGTCATCGGCCGGCCGTCGGCATGGACGGACCGGAAGGAAATCGCACAACGAGTCCTTGGAGCTTGCACCTGGCTTCCCGGCAGCGAGTGCGAGTTACAAGGGTTGGTGGCAGGCTCGGGTCTGGGCCCGGTTTCAGCGCGCGACCTTGCCGGGCATCCAGGAGCGCTCGGGCGGCCCGTCGCGGCATCCGCAGGCGCCGCGGCCGGCAGGATTCAGCGATGACCGGACATCCCGCGCTTGACCCCGGCCGGTCAAGCCTCTACCGTGGAGAGCAGTAACCTGTCTCCTACAGGATCGCTTGGGCCGGTCGGTGCGCCGGGTGCGGGTCGGTACTAAGCGGCAAGCGGCCCAATGGCGCTAACCCGCAAGAGACGAACCGAGGTATCCGCGCGATTCGGCAATTATTCACGGGTCAGATCACTAACGCCAGGGCAAACCTTCATGGCATCAGGCAACGAACCGCAACCCTCTCCGGGATCCCAGCCGCCCGACAAACTCATGCCGGGCCTGCCGAGCTACCCAACCGGCTTCCGGGCCGCCCCGCCGCCCCGAGCACCGGAGCCGCCTCCTCCTTCCGATGCGATTCCGCTGCCGCCGAGCCCGGCGGCCGAGCAGGAGCCACCGGCCCCCCGCCTGACACCCGAGGAAGCGGCCCAACTCGCCTTCCGCCTTGACCGGTTCATGGTTCCGCTGGTGCTGGCACTGGCCTTTCTGCTCGCCTGCTTCGCCATCTCCAACAGCGACTTCTTTATGCACCTGGCCACCGGCCGGTTCCTGGCCGACAGTTTCCGCCAGGGGCAGTTCCAGAACCTGTTCGGCCACGAGCCGTTCTCCCATACCACCGAAGGAGTCTACTGGGTCAATCATTCCTGGCTCTTTGACCTGATTCTCTATGGCCTGTTCCTCGTGGTCGGCGGCGTGGGGCTGGTGATCCTCAAGGCGCTGGTGACGATGGCCCTGGCGGGCGTGCTGCTGCTGATCCGTCGGCCGGGCCAGAGCCTGTGGGCGCCGGCCGCCTGCATCGGCTTGGCGGTGCTGGCCCTTAGTCCGCGGTTGCTATTTCAGCCGCCGGTCGTCTCGTTCCTTTTCCTGGGAGTGACGTTGTGGCTGCTGACCCGGCGGGAGACGGGAGGCCCTGGCGTCGCCTCGTGCCGGCACCTGTGGCTGCTGCCGCTGCTGTTCGTCCTGTGGGTCAACATGGACAGTTGGTTTGTGCTCGGCCCCCTGACGGTGGCGCTGTATTTGGTAGGTGAATGGCTCCAGGACTCGTTCGGCCCCGCCCGCGCCGGGCCCGACGCGCCGCCCCCCCTCACCCCTACCCCTCTCCCCCAAGGGGCGGGGGAGAGGGGTGAGGGGGCGGACGAACGGCGGACGCTGGTTGGGGTGCTGGTCGTTGGGCTGCTGGCATGTCTGATCAACCCGCATCACGTGCGCGCCTTCATGGTGCCGCCGCAGCTGCCCCTGGTCGGGCCGGCCAGCGTGCTGCAAGGCGACCCGGGCCTCCAGGCGGCCTATGCCTCGCCGTTGCAGGCGATCTATTTCGAGCGGCACATCGGGCTGAGCGTGGCCGGGATGTCCTATTTCGCACTGGTGCTGCTCAGCCTGGTGTCGTTCGCATTGAACGGCGGCCCCGGCTCTTCCCCCGAGGCGACCGGCTGGCGCTGGTGGCGGGGGTTGCTCTGGCTGGCCTTCTTCCT
>DATLYH010000337.1:0-16382 GCA_035575035.1 Gemmataceae bacterium | reverse complement strand
GACACGTCGGGCTCCGAACTCAACCGAGCATCATGACGCCCACCCTTGACGAACTTCTGCAGGCCAGCGTCCAGCGCCACGCCGGCCGCCCGGCCCTGGCCTGGGAGGCGCGGCAGATGACCTACCGCGACCTCGGCGCTGCGGCCGAGCGCCTGGCGGCCCGGCTGCCCGACGACCTGGCCGGCCAGCGCGTCGGCATCCTGGCGCCCAACACGCCGGCCTTCGTCGTCGCCCTGCTGGCCGCCTGGCGCCGCGGGGCCGTGGCCGTCCCCCTCAGCGCCCGCTGGCGCGAGTACGAGCTGCGCCGCGTCCTGCCCGATGCCGAGCCGGCCGCCCTGATCGCCATCGAGACGCACCGCGGTTTCTCCTTCGCCGATCTCCTTGCCGCCATCATCCCCGAACTGCCCACGCTGTCTCGCTGCCTTCTGGTCGATCCGCTGGGTGAGGTGATCGGCGAACGACCGGGTCCGGCCCAGGCGATCCCCGCCCCGCTTGACCCCGAGATCGCCCTGCTGCTGTACACCTCGGGGACCACCGGAGCGCCCAAGGGGGCGCTCGTCCGCCATCGGACCTACCTGGACGGAGTGCCGGCCATCAACGCGATCCTGGCCGCGACCCCGGATGATGTCTGCCTGATGATCATCCCCGTTGCGCACGCCTTCGGCCTGGAGATGCTGGTCGCGGCCCTGGCGGCCGGCAGCCAGTCGGTGCTGATCGACTCCACCTTCTCGATGGGTCCGCTGCTGGAGGCAATGCGGCGCTACCGGGCAACACTTCTGCATGGTTCGCCGGCCCTGTTCATCGCGTTCCTCAAACAGGCGGCGGGCGATCGGGGCCTGCTGCGCACCGGCTTTGTCGCCGGAGCCAGCTGCCCGTCGGAGGTGCTGGCCCGGCTCGATGCCGCCGGCCTATGCATCCTTAACCTCTACGGTATGACGGAAATTGCGGCCGCCACCTGCTGCCGGCCCGACGACCCAGCGGAGGTCCGCTATACCACCGTCGGCCGGCCGTTGCCCGGCTACACGTTCCGTGTCGTGGGCGGCGAGGTCGGCGAGGTGCAGGTGCAGGGCCCTCACGTCACGCCCGGTTACTACCGACAGCCGGAGCAGACGGCGGCAGCCCACGATGAGGGATGGTTCCGCACCGGCGACCTTGGTTCGCTTGATGACCGCGGCAATCTCCGCATCGTCGGCCGGGCCAAGGAGGTGATCCACGTCGCCGGGCTGAATGTCTTCCCGGCCGAGGTGGAGGGGTTGCTTTTGACCCATCCGGATGTGGTGCAGGCGGCGGTGGTGGGCGTGCCGCATCCGACCCTGGGGGAGGTGCCGCAGGCCTTCGTAGTGCTGCGGCCCGGCACCAATCTGGCCCCAACGGCGCTGTTACAGTTTGCTCGCGAGCGGATTGCCGGGTATAAGTTGCCCTATGTGATCCGTCTGTTACCGGCGCTGCCGCTGTTGGCGTCCGGCAAACCCGATCGCATTGCCCTGGCCCGAATCGCCCGGGAGGAAGCCCATGCCGGCTCATCCGACCGCGTTCACCCCGCTCTTTGAGGGGCTCGACGCGGCGGCCCTGGAGGCCATCCACCGCCACATGCGGCCGCGGCATTTCGCCGCCCGCGCCGTCATTTGCCGCGAGGGGGAGCCGGGCGACAGCCTGTTCGTGCTCCAGCGGGGCGTGGCCCAGGTCACCGTCGGCCCGGCCGACAACCCCCGCCCTGTGGCCCGGCTGCGGCGCGGCGATGTCTTCGGCGAGATGTCGCTGATCACCCGCGAGCCACGCTCCGCCACCGTCGTCGCCAATGTGCCGACCGATGCCCTGGAGCTGACCCGCGAGGCCTTCGCCGCCCTGCTGGCCCGTTACCCCGTCATCCTGGAGAACCTGAACCGCATCCTGGTCCGCCGCCTGGCCCACCGCACGGCTCAGCAAGCCGGCGCCCACCGGGGCGAGGCGGTGGTCCTGGTCACTACCCAACCCGCCCTGGCGGCCGACGTGATCGCCGCCGCCCAATCGGCCAGCCCCCGCCGCGTGGCGGCGCTGGACCTGTCCGCCGCTCTGCCGCAATCGGATATACACCTGGAAGAGCCGACCGTTGCCGGCGCCCTCGGCGTCCTTGACGACCTGCTCACCGATCACGGCACCGTGGTGATCGTGACCGGGCCCGATCGGGAAGACCTGCCGCTGCTTTTGGAGCACGTGGACCGCGGCGTCGTCCTGGCGGCCGAGCCGGAGGCAGGGCGGCTGGCGTCGGTCCTGGGGCCGCTGGCCGACCGGTTGGGTATCGCCCTCCTCACCGCGGAGCCGCGCCCGGCGCCGAAGGCGGTCGGAGGACTGCGGGTGGTCCGGGCACTTGATCCCGCCCGGCCGGCGCGGGACGTGGCCTGGCTGGGGCGGCATATTGCGCGGACCAAGCTCGGTCTGGCGCTGGGGGCCGGCGGGGCCAAGGGCTATGCCCATGTGGCGGCCCTGTACGTGTTGGAGGAGCACGGCTACACGGTGGACTACGTGGCCGGCAGCAGTATCGGCGCCATGGTCGGCGCCTGGCTGGCGTTGGGCCACACGGCCGCCGAGATCGAGGCGATCATGCGGAACGCCTTCACGCCCGAGAACGTGGCCGCCATGTTCAAGCTGGCGATGTCCGGGATGTCGGCCGGCCTGGATGTGCATACCCGCGTCTGCCGGGAGACGACAGCTGATCGCACCTTTGCCGACCTGCAAATTCCGCTGGTGGCGATGGCGGTGGACCTGAACACCCGCCAGCCGGCGCCGATCGCGGATGGGCCCATCTGGCAAGCGCTGCTTGCCTCCACGGCGCTGGCCGGCATGTTCCCGCCGTACCAGCGCGACGGGCAGCGGCTGGTGGACGGCCTGGCACTGGTGCCGGTGCCGGTCGGCGCCGTCCGCGACGCCGGCGCCGATGTGACCGTCGCAGTCAATATCATGAGCCGGGAGACGCTGCCGGCCTGGCCGGGGCAGGCGTCGCCGCCTCCGCCGCCGCCGAGGTCCGGGGCGCGGATGCTCGACACGCTCTTGGAGGTGATGGACCTGAGCCAGATTGACAGCAGCATCCGGCACGCGGCCCAGGCTGATGTGGTGATCACGCCGCGCTTCGGCCCCGGCAGCTGGCGCGATTTCCACCTGGCCGACTTGTTCCTGGCCGCGGGGCGCGCGGCGGCCGAGGAGCAGCTGGCGTCCCTGCGCGCCCTGGCCCGGCCGCAATCCGCTTAGTAGTTTCGCTGCTTGCGGCTTAGCGGGGGAACGCTAAGCCGCAAGCAGCGACGCAGGCATTCTCGGAGAGCTTCGCAGCTTCACAAAGGAGGATTTCATGGCGCAACAGTTCACCTTCGACGATCTCAAGAACATTCTTGTCAACCGGGTCGGCCTTCCCGAGGACAAGGTGGTCAACGACCCGCAAGTCCGCTTTGAGGACCTGGGGCTCGACTCGCTGGCCTTCGTCGAGATTCAGCTCGCCGTCCAGCAGCAGTACGGCTTCAGCATCCCCGACGAGGACGCCCACGGCATCCACACCATCGGCGAAGCCATCGCTTACACCAACCGCCGCCTACAGGAAAAGGGGTGAGACCATGCCCGCGCACACCGACAATTCCATCATCATCAATGCCCCCCTCGACGTGGTCTGGCAGATCACCAACGATGTCGAGAATTGGCCCAACCTGTTCACCGAGTATGCCGAGGCCACCGTGCTGGAGCGCCGCGGCAACACCATCCGCTTCCGGCTCACAACCCACCCGGACGAGAACAACAAGGTTTGGAGCTGGGTCTCGGAGCGCACCATCGATCCGGCGACCCACACCGTCAAGGCCCACCGCATCGAGACCGGCCCGTTCCAGTACATGAACATCGCGTGGTACTACGAGGAGGTCGAGGGGGGTACCAAGATGCGCTGGGTGCAGGACTTCGCCATGAAGCCCGACGCACCGGCCAACGACCAGCAGGCGGAGGACTACATCAACCGCAACACCAAGAAGCAAATGGCGGTGATCAAGGAGCGGATCGAGAAGCGGGTTCAGGGAGGGGCGTAGCCCATGAGGACCACGACCCCGCCCGGGTGGCAGCAGACGCTCCTGAAGCGGCGGCGGACCAAGATCATCGCGACGCTGGGCCCGGCCTCGGATGAGCCGGCCGTCATCGAGCGGCTCATCGGGGCTGGGGTCAACGTCTTCCGCCTGAACCTGTCGCACGGCGACCACGCCAGCCATCGGGCCGCCTACGAACGGGTGCGCGCCGCCGCCGATAAGCTCGGCGAACCGGTGGCCGTCCTGGGGGACCTGTGCGGACCCAAGATCCGCGTCGGCCAGTTCGCCGGCGGCAAGGTTGTCCTGGAAGAAGGGAGCCGGGTCACCGTCACCACGCGCGACGTGATCGGCGGGCCCGGCCTGATCCCCTCGCAGTACGAGGCGCTGGCCGATGATGTCTACCCCGGCGATCATATCCTGCTTGATGATGGCCTGCTGGAGCTGGAGGTCGAGGACATCCAGGGGACCGAGGTCGGCTGTCGGGTGGTCCAGGGGGGGGTCCTCAAGGATCGCAAGGGGATGAACCTGCCCGGCGTCAACCTCTCGACGCCGTCGCTGACCGCCAAGGACAAGGAGGACGCCTATTTCCTGCTCGACCTGGGCGTTGATTTCCTGGCGCTGTCGTTCGTCCGCCGCGCCGCCGACATGGAGGAATTGCGGGCGATGATCAAGGCAGTGGGGCGGGATACCCATATCATCGCCAAGATCGAGCTGCCGCAGGCGCTGGAGGCGATTGAAGAGATCCTGGATGTCTCCGACGGCATCATGGTGGCCCGCGGCGACCTGGGGGTGGAGCTGCCCCCCGAGACGGTGCCGATTGCGCAGCGGCAGCTGGTGGCCCGGGCCCGGGCCAAGGCGAAGCCAGCCATCGTGGCCACCCAGATGCTTGAGTCGATGATCGAGCGGGCGCGGCCGACGCGGGCCGAGGTCTCCGACGTTTCGTCGGCGGTCTTCAGCGGTGCCGATGCCGTCATGCTGTCGGCCGAGACCGCCTCGGGCGCCTACCCGGTGCAGGCGGTCGAAATGATGGACCGGGTCGCCCGGCAGGTGGAAGGCTGCCTGTGGACGGAGGGGGCGTTCGGCGCGTTTGCCGACCAGCGAGAGGGACCGCTGCCGCTGAGCGAGGCGGTGGCCCGGGCGACGGCGCAGCTGTCGCGCGACCTGCGGGTGCGGACCATCGTGGTCTTCTCGCGCACCGGCACCACGGCGGGGATGATGGCCGCCGCCCGTCCCGGAGCGCCGCTCCTTGCTGTGACGTCCGACCCGGCCACTTGCCGCCGGATGAATCTCCTTTGGGGGGTGGTCCCGGTGCTGGCCGGGCCCGGCGATCTCGACCATCCCGCCGCAACCGCCCGCCGACTGGCCAAGGAATTCGGATTGGCCGTCGAGGGTCAGTACCTCCTGACGGTCGCCGGCTTCAGCACCGAGCCGGCCGAGAATGCCCCATCGGTCACCGTGCTGGCTGTCTGAAGCGCTAAGCCGCAAGCGGCCGGGGCGAAGCATTAAGCCGCAAGCGGCCGAGGCGAAGCATCAAGCCGCAAGCGGCCGAGGCGCATCGTCCCGGCGATCCGGTCTGAAGTTGACGCTTTACAACGGTGCGCGGGGCGGTCATAATGGCCGCCACGGTCCGATATCCCAATCTCCTCCAGGACCCCGACGATCATGGACCTCGAACTCAAGGGCAAAAAGGCGCTGGTGACGGGCGGCTCGCGCGGCATCGGCCGGGCGATCGTACTGGCTCTGGCGCGGCAAGGCGTCTCGGTCGCCGCCTGCTACCAGCGCGAGAGCGACGCTGTCGCCAGCCTGGCCGACGAACTGCGGAAGCTCGGCAACGACAGCCACACCGCCCAGGCCGATGTGAGCGATCCGGCGTCGGTGGCGAAACTGGTCGGCGGCGTCCGTGACCGCTTCGGTCGGATCGATGTGCTGGTGAACAACGCCGGCGTCGTCAGCCACAAGCCGCTGGCCGACCTCGACCTGGCTGAGTGGCAGCGGGTGATCAATACCAACCTGACCAGCATGTACCTGGTCACCAAGGCCGCCGTCGAGGCCATGCCGCGGGGCGGCTCGGTGATCAATGTCACCTCGGCGGTGGCGATGGTGGGGATGGTGGGGCGGACGCACTACACCGCCTCCAAGGCGGGGGTGATCGGCTTCACCCGCTCGCTCTGCAAGGAACTGGGGCCGCGCGGCATCCGGGTCAACGCCCTGGCCCCGGGCATCATCGAGACCGACCAGGCCGCCGGCCTGACGCCGGAGCAGCGGACCCGCTATGCCAATCTCGCCGCGTTGGCCCGGCTCGGCCAGCCCGACGACATCGCCGACGTGGTGCTGTTTTTGGCCAGTGATCTGTCGCGCTTCGTTTCCGGGATCACCATCAACGTGGACGGAGGGATCTGATGCTGCGGGCAACCCTGTACATGAAGGTCAAGGCGGGGCGCGAGGCCGACTTTGAACAGGCCTGGCGGACCATCGCCGAGCAAGCCCGGCGGGCCCCGGGGAACCTGCGACAAACGCTGCTCCGCGACCCGGCCGACCCATCAAGCTTCGTGGTGACGTCGGACTGGGAGAGCGAAGAGGCCTTCCGCCGCTTTGAGCGCAGCCCCGAGCAGGACGCCCTGACCGCCCCGCTGCGGGAGCTGCGCGAGTCGGCGCGGATGGTGGTCAACCCGATCGTCGCCCATATCGAAGGGGGGAACAAGGGATGAGCGTGCGCGTGATGGTGTTTGCGAAGATCAAGCCGGGGGACGAAGCGGCGTTTGAGGCCGCCTACCAGGAGGTCACCCGCAAGGTCAAGGGGACCCCCGGCCACATCCGCGACGAGCTGCTGCGAGACACCGGCGAACCTTTCCCCTACGGCGCGCCCGAGTTGGCCCAGCCCCGCGCTCCGGGCGATCCGATCACCTACATTCTGCTGAGTGAGTGGGAGAGCAAGGAGGCGTTCCTTGCCTGGGAGCGTGATCCCATCCACATGCAGACCACCACCCCGATGCGCCCCTACTGGCTGGGCAAGGTCGATCGCCGGATCTTCGACATCGCCTTCAGCCTCAGCGCGGGTTAGTGGGGCGCTCAGCCCGCAAGCGGCTTGGCACAGGCCGAGGGCCGCCGCATCTCCGGCAGGCCGCCTACGACCGGCATGCTCCGCTTGTCCGGCGGCACTGACATAGGCTGATCACTCCAGTCATTTTCAGCCATCTCCCCAACCGGATTTTCTTTACCGGGTTGCCGGCGTCAGGCATAGTAGCGTGCAGTTCCCGCGCAACTCTGCCCGACCCAGCCCACTGGATGGTCCTTGTGCCGGCCGGGATCGGACTCTTCCACAGAAGGAGAAGAAGGCATGCTCTGGCAGTGCGTCCGTTCCGCCCTGCTCGCAGGCGTGTGTCTAGCCGGGACGGCTGTCCCCGTCCGGGCCGAGGACACCCCGCCGCCCCCCGCGGGTACCCCCGCGTCCGCGGCCCCCAGCCACACCACGTGTAAGGTCCAAGTGACCGAATGGGTGCCCGAGCCGTACCAGTGTACCCGCACCTGCTACCGTATGGAGCAGCGGGTCGAGCACTACACCGCCTACCGCTGCGAGTGCGTCCCCGAGGTCCGCACGCGTACCTGCACCGTCTACCGGATGGTGCCCGAGGTCCGGAATGTCACCCGCTGCTACTGGGTCTGCGTCCCGTGCGTCGAGGAGCGCACCGTGATGCGGCCGTTCTACACCTGCAAGCCGGTGACCAAGGTGGTCCGCAAGTGCGTGGACATGGGCCACTGGGAGTGCCGCGAGGTTCCCTGCCGGCCCACCCTCCGCGAGCGGCTGCGCCGGTTGTGCGGCAAGGATTGCTGCGACTGCCCGCGGACCAAGATCGAAAAGGTCTGGGTCAAGTGCCCGGTGTGGGTCGAGCAATGCGTCACCTGCCTGGAGCGAGTCTGCGAGTATCGGCCGGTCACCTGCAAGGTCACGGTCTACCGCAAGGAGCTGCGGCAGGAGGTCTGCCAGGTCACCTGCTGCAAGTGCGTTCCGGAGACGCGGTGCGAGACCTACACGGTCATGGTCGAGCGGAAGGTTCCCTACCAGGCGACCCGGACGGTTTGCGTCTGTGTCCCGTACCAGGAGACGGTGACGCTGACGCGGTTGGTGCCGCGAGTGGTGGAGAAGGAAGTCTGCGTGGCGGCCT
This sequence comes from Gemmataceae bacterium, assembly GCA_035575035.1. Lineage (GTDB taxonomy): Bacteria > Planctomycetota > Planctomycetia > Gemmatales > Gemmataceae > DATLYH01. The sequence continues at coordinate 8,185 of DATLYH010000337.1, read as the reverse complement.
GCTGCGCCCCGTGCTGTGCCCCGTGCTCCTGCGCCAAGGCCCGGCGCTGCTGTCGCTAAGCATCCGAGAAAAACCGACCCGGCGGCAGGGCGACCTCTGTTCGCTCGCTCCTGCCGCTGGGTTCTGTTTTGGTCCGTTCGCCGATGGTCGGAAAAAGCTACCGGCGTTTCGCCTCTTTCTCCAAGCGGTCGAACTCGCTGGCCAGGGTCTTGCTGTGGGGAAGATGGGCCTGGGCCTCCTGCACGACGCGGAGGGCCTCGGCGCGGTTGCCCTCGCGCAGCGCCTGCTCGCCCACGGTCAGCAGCCAGCGGAGACGGCGATCCGTCTCGGCATCGCTGGCCGGCTGGGCCAAGAGTTCGCGCACGAGCGGAAATGCCGCCGACCACTTGCCGTGTTCCAGCTGCGCCTGCACCAACCTCTCCATCGCCGGCCGGGCCAGGGCCTGTGTCTCCTCCCGTTTCTGCCAGCGCTGGTGGACCTCGCTTAACAGTTGTAAGCGGCGCTGGCCTTGCCGGGTCTCGGTCAGGATGCGGTCCCATTCCTGAAGCAGCTCCAGGCTGGCGGAGCGGGTGATGATCTCGATGATGGCGGCCCAGGCCTTCTCTTGGACCCGGCCATCCTCGGCGGCCAGGACGCGCCGCCACAAGGTCGCCAGCAGGGCCGGCGGGCCGCACTGGCCCAGCACCGTGGCCGCCCGGCTGCGCACGCCCGGGTCGGTATCGCGCAGCAGCAGCCCCTCCAGACGCTCTAGCAGCCGATTGCGCTGCGGCGGGGTCAGGGCCCGGCCGTCGCCGACGGCATTGCCCAGCGCCCCCACCAGACTGAAGCGGACGCTGGCCGCCGGATCATCCAGAGCGGCGAGCAGGCCATCGAGGATGCTCAGGTCGGCTCCGCGCTCCAGTGCCTGGGCGGCTGCCTGGCGCACCGGCTCGGACGGATGGCGGAGAAGCGCCGTCAGCACCGGGCCGACCTCCGGCACCCCCAACGTGCCAAGGTTCTCGGCCGCCTCGATGACCACTTCCAGTGCCTCGTCCTCCAGTGCCTTTTGCAGAGCGGGCACCACCTGCTTTTGCCGGGCCAGCGCCTGCGCGCTGGTGCCGCGGGCCTGCTGTGCCAGGGCCCGGGCGGCGGCGGCGCGCACCGGCGGCGAGCCCTGCCGTAGCAACAGCTGGAGCCGGTCGAAGGCCCGCTCCTCGTTGACCCGGCCCAAGGCGAGCACCGCGGAGCGCTGCACCTCGATGGTGCCGTCGCGGCTAAGCCGCAGCAGCACGTCGGCCAGCGCCTTCTGGCCCAGGGCGTCGGCCGACGGTAACAACTCGACACTCCAGGTCGCTACCAGGGCGCGGACGGCTGGGTCTTCGTGATCGACCAGTGCTTGGACATGAGCCAGGCGGTCAGCGACAGGGAGCCGGCCATACAGTTGCTGATGCAAACGGATGACCTCGGCCCGGGCCCGCTCCAGTTCGCCGGCCAATCGACGGGCATGACTGGCCTGGTAGGCGAGCCGTTGGATCAGCCATTGCTCCGCGGACAGGTCCTTGTGCCGCTGCCACCAGGCGCGCCAGCGGCCGAGGTCAGTGCCGTAGTTCTGCCCCGTCAACTCGGCCAGGGCGTCGGCGGCGGCCCGGCGGAGCGGCTCGTTGTCGCTGGAAAGTTGGTCAAGCAGGACAATGGCGGCCGTCTTTCGTCCGCTGCGGCCCAGGGCAGCGAGGGCCGCCTGCCGCACCGCCAGGTCAGCCCCGCTATCCTCGGCCCGGGCCTGGAGGCGCAGAACTACCGTCGGGTCGGTCAGCTCGGCCAAGGTGTCGGCAGCGGCCTGGCGGACGGCCGGCTTGCCGTTGGCCAGGGCAGCAAGCAGTTCCTCGACGAAGCGCGGGTCCTGCTGGAGCCGGATGGCCGCTGCCAGGGCCAGGAACACCTCGACGGCATCGGTCTGCCTCAGTCCCTGGCGGACAATCTCTTCCGCGTCGGCGGAGCGCCCCTGGACCAGAAGCAGGGCGGCCTGGCTCTGGCCGCGCGGCTGCTGGCGGTCGTAGAGCATCTCGCGCAGGCGGGCTGTGTCGCTACCGGGAGGATCGGTGGCGGACAGGAATACTCCCAGACTGAGCAACAGGAGTTGGACCGAACTCATGGCGCTCTCCCCCGCATGGGCGTGGGCCGGAAAAGAGGGGGGAACTATACCGGACCCGCGGCGTCGGCGTCAACTGCAGACTCTGCAAGAAGAAGCTTGTCCGGCGGTCGTCGGTATGCGAGAAAAGAGGGACCCCGGTCCGAAGGCGGACCGGTTCCGTTCCTCTGAGATGTTGAGTGGACCCATGAATCCGAAACCGCTGTCCTGCTGGTCGTGGCTTATCGCTTTCTGCCTGGTGTCCGTTGGGGCTGTGCCCGCCGCAGCCGAAACGTCGGCGGGCCCGGTGCGGCCCAACGTGCTGTTCATCGCCGTCGATGACATGAACAACGACCTCGGCTGCTACGGCCATCCCCTGGTTCGGTCGCCGAACATCGACCGGCTGGCGGCGCGCGGGACGCGCTTCGACCGCGCCTATTGCCAGTTTCCGCTCTGTAGTCCCAGCCGCGTCTCCCTGCTGACCGGCCTGCGGCCCGACACCACGCGGATCTTTGACTTGCAGACCGACTTCCGCAAATCGACCCTGCCCGATGTGGTCACCCTGCCGCAGCTCTTCCTGAACAACGGCTACTACGTGGCCCGCGTGGGCAAGATCTATCACTACGGCAACCCCGGCCAGATCGGCACCGACGGGCTCGACGACCCCAAGTCGTGGCAGCACCGGGTCAACCCCCGCGGCCGCGACAAGGAGGAGGAGGATAAGCTCATCAACTACACGCCGAAGCGGGGCCTGGGCAGCGCGCTCTGCTTCCTGGCCGCCGACGGCACCGACGAGGAGCAGACCGACGGCAAGGTAGCCGCCGAGGCGATCAAGCTGATGGAGCAGAACCGGGACCGGCCATTCTTTATCGCCGTGGGCTTCTACCGGCCGCACTGCCCCTACGTCGCCCCGAAGAAGTACTTCGACCTCTACCCGCTGGAGAAGATCGCACTGCCCCAGGAACCGTCCGGCCACCGCGAGAAGCTGCTCCGGCCGGCCATCGCTTCAACCAATCCGTACCCGCTCTTCGGCGTGTCGGTGGATCAAGCCCGCGAGGCCAAGCGGGCCTATTACGCCACCATCACCTTTGTGGATGCGCAGGTCGGCAAACTGCTTGACGCTCTCGACCGGCTGAAGCTGGCCGACCGAACCATCGTCGTCTTCTGGAGCGATCACGGCTACCACCTGGGCGAGCATGGGCTGTGGATGAAGCAGAGCCTGTTCGAGGAGTCGGCCCGGGTGCCGCTGATCGTGGCCGCCCCGGGGCAAAAGACGAAGGGGCAGGGGTCGCCGCGGACGGTGGAATTGCTCGACCTTTACCCGACGCTGGCCGACCTGGCCGGCCTGGAGCCGCCCAAGGGACTGCATGGGGCGAGTCTGCGGCCGCTGCTGGACGATCCGAAGGCGGCGTGGAAACGGCCGGCGTTCACTCAGGTCTGGCGCGGCACCTTCCCCGGCCACTCGGTCCGGACCGAGCGCTGGCGCTACACCGAATGGGACAACGGCAAGCAGGGGGTCGAGCTGTACGATCATGACGCCGACCCGCACGAGTGGACCAACCTGGCGAATGACCCCCGGCACGCAGCGGTCGTCAAGGAGTTGCAACAGCTGGTGCGGCAGAACTGGCCGGCCAACTCCTACTCCAACACCGACGCGCCCCGGAAGAGGGCCAAGAAGCCGTGAGCCCTGCGTGCAGCCTGGGCGATGGTGCTCTCGGACAGGAGGACTGCCGGGGGGCGCGGTTAATCCGCGCGGTTTACCGGCGGGCGGCCGGCCATAGCTCGGCACCGTAGCGGGCCGCCTCCCCAAGGTCCTCCTCGATCCGCAGCAGCTGGTTGTACTTGGCCACCCGGTCGGTGCGGCTGACCGAGCCGGTCTTGATCTGGCCGGCGTTGGTGGCCACCGCGATATCGGCGATGGTCGTGTCCTCCGTTTCGCCGCTACGGTGGCTGATGATCGTCGTGTAGCCATGCCGCCGGGCCAGCTCGATGGCGTCGAGCGTCTCGGTCAAGGTGCCGATCTGGTTCACCTTGACCAGGATGCTGTTCGCCGCCCCCTTGTCGATCCCTTCCTGGAGCCGGCGCGTGTTGGTCACGAACAGGTCGTCGCCGACCAGCTGCACCTTCCCCCCCAGCTCGCGCGTCAGCTTTTGCCAGCCGGCCCAGTCGTCCTCCGCCAGGCCGTCTTCGATCGACCGGATCGGATACTTGTGGCACAGCTTCTTCCAGAGCTCGATCATCTCATCGGAGCTGGCGATGCGGTCGGGTTGGCTCTTGAAGAAGCAGTAGCCGGTCTTTCCTTTCTTTTTGGCCTCGTCGTACAGTTCGGTGGTGGCGGGGTCGAGAGCGAAGACCACATGCTTGTCGAGTTGGTAGCCGGCCTCTTCGACCGCCAGGCTGAGCACGTCCAGTGCCTCCTCGCTGCTTTTCAGGTTGGGGGCGAAGCCGCCCTCGTCGCCGACGGCGGTGCTTAGGCCGCGGTCATGCAGCACCTTCTTGAGGCGGTGGAAGATCTCGGCCCCCATGCGCAGGGCCTCGCGGAAGCTGGGAGCGCCGAGCGGCATGATCATGAATTCCTGGAAATCGACGTTATTGTCGGCGTGCTTGCCGCCGTTGAGGACGTTCATCAGCGGCACCGGCAGGTAGCGGGCGTTGGTGCCGCCGAGGTAGCGGTAGAGCGGCAGCCCCGTCGAGGAAGCGGCCGCATGGGCCACGGCCAGCGACACGCCCAGCAGAGCATTGGCGCCGAGCTTGGCCTTGTTCGGGGTGCCGTCGGCGTCAAGCAGCAGCTGGTCGATGGCGACCTGGTCACAGGCGTCGCGCCCTCGCAGCCGGGGGGCGATAATCTCGTTGATGTGGCGCACCGCCTGGAGGACGCCGCGGCCCAGATAACGGTTCTTGTCGCCGTCGCGCAGCTCCAGCGCCTCGTAGGCCCCGGTGCTGGCTCCCGAAGGGACGGCCGCCCGCCCCATTGAGCCGTCGGCCAGGATGACTTCCACCTCGATGGTCGGGTTGCCCCGGCTGTCGAGGATTTCACGCGCATGGATGCTTTCGATGGTCATGGCAGTTTCGGTTGTCGAGGGAGGGTTGACGACGGATCGGGACAGCGCCCCGGCCGCCGGGACAAGCAACGCTGTCCCCTTATATACCTGCTCCGCTCTCCAATCGAAAATCAAAAATCGGTGACTGCTTCGTCGCCATCCTGCCCATCCGGGACCCGGACCTGGCGCGGTACGCCGTCCCGGCCGTATGCTTGGACATCACGATCATGGCGTCGGGAATGGAAAAGGGGCTCCGGCGGGGTCGTGGCAAGGAACCGCTGCGGGGGCTGCCTCAGGGGGGTCGTGGCGGGGGCAAGCGGTTACCGGGGCAAACATCTAACTGCCGGAGCCCCGTGCGAATCGGCCACCCGGCCATCCGCCGCCCGCCCCTTCACCCTTGCCTCGCGGGGAGAAGGTGAGAGCGGCTGCGGCGGGATGGTCGTGCGGAACGGTTCTAATTATCGGACCAGCGCGCCGACCGCTTGAGGCGTCGCCGGGCGGACCAGCGAAGAACCGTCGAAGGGCGGCGCGGGACAGCCGGCCGATCCGGCGCATTCGGCCCGATGCGCATCAGCGCGCCAGCCCGCGCAGGACGCCGAGGTTGACGGCATCCATGTCGCCGTCGGCCGTCTTCTCCTTGGGTGTCTCCAGGATCAGAGGGCGATCCTGAAAGCGGGGATCGTTGACCAGGAGCCGGAACGGCTCCAGGCCCAGGCAGCCGCGGCCGATATGGGCATGGCGGTCCACCCGGCTGGCCAGCGGCTTGAGGCTGTCGTTGACGTGGAAGACCCGCAACCAGCGCAAACCAATGACCCGATCAAAGGCGCGGAAGGTGGCCTGGTACTCGGCCTCGGGGGCCAGCGCATAGCCGGCGGCGAAGACATGGCAGGTATCGAAGCAGATCCCCAGGCGGCGCGGCTCGGCCACCCGGGCGAGGATGGCCGCGAGGTGCTCGAAGCGGTGGCCCAGGCAGGTGCCCTGGCCGGCGGTGGTTTCCAGGAGGATCTTCACGCGGTAGCCGGGACAACGGCGGTGGACCTCGTCCAGGGCGGCGGCGACGCGGGCCAGGCCGGCCTCCTCGCCGCTGCCGACGTGGGCGCCGGGATGAGTCACCAGGTAGCGCAGGCCGAGCTGCTCCGCCCGCTGCACCTCGACAAGGAATGCCTCCACCGACCGACGGTACAGGTCCTCGTCCGGCGAGGCCAGGTTGATAAGGTAGGAGTCGTGGGCCATCGGCAGCCGCAGGCCGGTCTGGCGGAGTGTCCGGCGGAAGGTGCGGACCTCCTCCGCGGTCAGCGCGCGAGCGTCCCACTGGTTGGAGTTTTTGGTAAACAGCTGGACGGTGTCCATGCCATAAGCCCGGGCCGCCAGCAAAGCGTGGTGCAGTCCGCCGGCGATCGACAGGTGAGCGCCGAACAGCGGCATCGGGACACCCTCAGGGGGATGAAGCGCACGCAGAGGCAGTAGTGTACGGCAGCCGGGCCCATCCACCAAGGCCGAACCTGCCGCAGCGAACGGACAGCCAGAGGAAGAAGCCGCCAAGAACTTGAAACTCCGATAAGAGCGGCAGCGGGGCCATGTGCGGGAGTCTCGCTCACTTCGAGCTGGCGGGTGTTTGCTGCGGCGGCGCGGTGGGCTTGCCGAGGACAGCGGGCGCGATAAAATAGGGCTGGAAAAGCAACCTGGTTTCTGGATCCAAACGTCACCTGTTTACTGATGAGGATGGGGGTTATATTGTCCTAACCTTGGTTAGGGAAGAAGGGATTGCAAAAAGAAATCGTGCGGTTAAAGTTGAAGTTTTGGGACAAAACGTGGGGGCGTAGCTCAATTGGTTAGAGTACCGGACTGTCGATCCGGTGGTTGCGGGTTCGAGTCCCGTCGCCCTCGCTGAAGTAAAGAGCCGCAGGTCAAGGACTTGCGGCTCTTGCTGTTTTCGGACTTTTTGGGCTTCCCCAGAGATTTGGGGAAAATTTGGGGAAAACGCCGGCGTCGCATTGGGGCGACGTTGAAAGGCTCCTTCATCCTCCCAAGCCGAGGCTACGTCGTCCGGCCCGCATGCCCCGGCGTCGCGTCGGGCAGCATCGACCGCGTCGCGGTTGACCAGCACGACCTGCTGGCGCTCCGGCTTCACCTCTGACAGCTTGCGGTCCAGGTTTATCTGGCGGCGAGAGCCAGCGCCACGTCGGCTCCGGGCCGGACTGGGACGGGTATTTTCTGTGCAGGAAGCCCTCGGCAGGTTTCTCACGCCCGGGGTGCGGTGGGGAAGGTAAGCCCTTGTGCGGCCGGGCGAGTCACCGCTGGAGCCCGCGGCGGCGCTCCAGCGCCGCGGCGGCATTCCGCGCCGTGCAGAGGGCGTAGGTTTCGCCGTTCTCCTGAGCCTTGCTGCTTAACTCCATCAGGCGGGCAGCGGTTTCCTCGACGCCCCAGCCCCAATCCAGCGCCAGCAGGCAAAAGGTGAAATCGGCCCGGCTGATGTCGGGCCGGCCACCGTCGCGCGCCGGCGGCGCGTTCGCCACGCAACGCTGATAGCTCGGCCACACCCGGGCGCTCCCCAGACGCCGGCGCGAAAGGCCGACTGCCTCCGGGACGATCCTCTCCGCAGGCGCCACGACCCCGCGCGCTTCCAACTCGGCCCGCGTCACCACGCGGCCAGGGCTCGCATGGACCGTCTCGACCCGTGGGAAAGCGGGGGCGTACTTCTCTTTGAGAGTCTGTTCCATAAGGGGGATTTTCCTAAACCGTTGGGATGAGAACGAATAAGTATCCCAGCGACGTGACCGACGAGCAGTGGCGGCTGATCGAACCCCTGATCCCGGTCTACCCCGGTGGCCGGCCCCGGAAGACCAACCTCCGCGACGTGCTCGACGCCATCTTTTACATCCTCCGCACGGGCTGCCCGGGGCGCTACCTGCCCAAGGACTTCCCGCCCAAGAGCACCGTCTGGGGCTACTTCGATCCGTAGCGGCACCACGGCACCCTGGAGGCCATCCACGATAAGCTGCGCGACCGCCTCCGCCAACAGGAGAAGCCCGGGCAG
>DATLYH010000336.1:0-5453 GCA_035575035.1 Gemmataceae bacterium | reverse complement strand
GGGCAAGTCCACCTTGCTCCACTTGATTGGCGCCCTCGACACGCCCACCGCCGGCAGCATCCGGGTGGACGGCCGGGAGTTGGCCGGGCTTAGCCCTTTCGAGCGGGCCGTCTACCGCCGAACCGTCGTCGGCTTTGTCTTCCAGGCCTTCCATCTGGTGCCGAGCATGACCGCCGAGGCCAACGTGGCGCTGGCCCTCACCTTCCAGGGAGTCTATGGGGCCGAGCGCCGGCGGCGGGCGGCAGAGGCGCTGGAGCGCGTCGGTCTGGGATCGCGGGCCCACCATCGGCCCAGCGAGCTTTCCGGCGGCGAGCAGCAGCGTGTCGCCCTGGCCCGCGGCCTGGTACACCGGCCGCTGCTGCTGCTGGCCGATGAGCCGACCGGCAACCTCGACCGGCGGACCGCGGCCGAGGTGATCGACCTGATGCGCGTCATCAACCGGGACCAGGGGACGACCGTCATCATGGTCACCCACGACGAGGAAAGCGCGGCCCGGGTCGCGGACCGGGTTGTCCGCCTGCGCGATGGCCGGATCGTGGACGGGACGGGGGTGGCACCATGAGGTTCTGGGAGTTGCTCCGCCTGGCCCTGGGCGGCATCCAGCGCACCCCGCTGCGAGTGGCGCTTACCGTGCTTGGGGTGGCTATCGCCACCGGACTGTGGGTATCGCTGATCGGTTTTTGCCTCGGCGTCCAGCGACGGATCGAGGAGCCGTTCCAGCGACTGGAGCTATTCAACCGCCTTACCATCAGCCCGGCGCGGGCGGCCGTAGACTCCGCCGATGCGCCCAACCGGCCCGAGCAGCCTCCGCCGATCCTGGATGACGAGGCCATCGCCCGTATTCTCCGGCTGCCTGGCGTGACGGTGGCCTACCCCGAGCTGCGGCTGGGCGATGTGGAGGTCCTGGAGGGCAAGCAGGTCAAGCACAAGACTTACGCCCTGGCCTTGCCGCGTCAGTCGGGCCGGTTGCGCTACGTCCAGGAAGGGGTGAGCGCGGGACGGTTCTTCAGCCCGGGGCGGGGGGAGACAACCGAGGTAGTGCTCGGCCGGCAGCTCGCCAAGAAGCTCGGCTTCGACCCGCCCGGCGACGCCGTCGGTCGGACACTGACTTTGCGGGTCAAGGGTTCCTCATGGGTCGGCGGCCGGACTTTCCAGTTCGCACAGCGTCAGCTCGAGGTCCAGGTGGTCGGCATCTGGGACCCAGCCCGGACGGCCCAGTTCTTCTCGACCGACATCTTGCTATTCCCGCTCGACGTGATGCGGGAGCTACCTGGGGCGCTGTCGGAATCGGCCCTCGACCTGCGCGAGGGAGAGCAGGACGGCTCGCCGGGCTATCGGCATGTGGTTGTCCGAGTGGAGCGGCCGGCCGACCTGTTCGAGGTGGAGGAACGGATCAAGGCGATGGGCTTCGAGCCGCACAACCGGCTCGGCGAGATCAAGGAGCTGCGCGAGTTCTTTATCTTGATGGATCTGGTCTGGGGCTCGGTCGGGGCGGTGGCCCTGCTGGTGGCGGGGCTGGGAATCATCAACACCATGCTGATGGCGGTGCTGGAGCGCTACCGCGAGATCGGCGTCTATAAGGCGCTGGGGGCTTCTGACGGCGACATCCGGCTGATGTTCCTGGCCGAGGCGGGGCTGGTCGGCGTCTTGGGCGGGGCGCTGGGGTTGGTCCTCGGCCGGGTGGTGTCGTGGCTGTGCGAGATCGGCTTTAATGCCTTCGCCCGCAGCAAGGGGATCGAGGAGCCGATGGCCTCTGCCTTCCCGCCGCAGCTGTTACTTAGCGCTCTGGCTTTCGCCGTGGTCGTGAGCGTGCTGAGTGGCGTCTACCCCGCCAGCCGCGCGGCCCGTATTGATCCGATCCGGGCGCTGCGCTCCGAATGACACCTGGTTGTCAGTTGTCCGAAGAAATGAGGGAGAGTATGCACCCAGCGGGCGAACGACAACTGACAACTAAAGAAACGAGGGAAAGCATGCATTCAGCGCGCGAACCGCTGCCTGGCCCTGGCCCGGTCATCATCCGCCCGGCAACGGCAGCCGACCTGCCGGCGATTGTCGCCATGCGGGACGCACTGAACGACCTGGAGCGGGCCGGCTGTCCCCACGCTGCCATCCAGCGGATGACCCTGGAGGAGTTCACCGCGGTTTGGGGCGGGACGCTGGCCAGCCCGACGCACTGCTGGCGCATCGTCGAGGCGGGCGGTCGGCCGGTCGGCTTCGGATTGATCTACCTGGTCTTTCCGCAGACGCGCTCGCCGGGGGCATTCCTGCACTGGGCGTACCTCGATCCCGCCTACCGCCGGCAGGGGCTGGGCCGGGCGCTGCTCGACCACCTGCTCGACTGGGCACGGGCCGCCGGCGCGCAGCGCGTCGAGCTGCAATTCATCGACGGCAACGAGGCGGCGGAACGATTCTGGACGAAGGCCGGGTTCCGCCCCTTTGCCCGGAAATGCGTGCGGTATTGGGAGGGGTAGCAATCATGAGCGGGCTACCAGCCCCCACGCTCCCAACGGCCAATCACGCCACCTGTCAGTGTTGATAGTGGCCTGTTGCAGCATGGGGCGTACTGTTCTGTTTCGGTGCAGGCCATCAGAGGCTGGAAGCCGGCGACGATCCTCCGGCGTTGCCGAATCTCCATTCGTCATGCTGTCGTCCCGCCGTCGGCGACGAAGACCTGGCCGGTCACGAACGAGGCCTCGTCCGAGGCCAGGTACAGCGCCAGGAAGCCGATCTCGTCGGGCTGGCCGATGCGGCGGATCGGCTGGGTGGTCTCGATCTGGCGGCGGTACTCCTCGTTCTTCCAGAAATAGGCGCTGAAGTCGGTCTGGATCAGGCCCGGGGCGATGGCGTTGACGCGGATGCCGTGCGGCCCGAACTCGTGCGCCCAACTCCGCGTCAGCATGATCAGCCCCGCCTTGGTGAAGCTGTAAAGCAGGCCGCCCGGCTGGGGCCGCAAACCGGCGATGGAGGCAATGTTGATGATGGAGCCGCCGCGCTGACGCTCGATCATCTTCGGCACCGTTAGCCGCACCAGCCGCAGGGCGCTCTTGACGTTGATCTCCACCATCTTGTCGAGCATCTCGTCGGTGACCGCCAGCGCCGGCCCCTGGCCGATGTTGGTGGCGCTGTTGTTGACCAGGATGTCCACCGGCCCGAGCCGGGTTTCCGTCTCGCGGACCAGGTTCTCGAGTTGGTCAAGCCGGCCGACATGACATGGGATCGGCACCACCTTGCCCGGCAAGGCGGCGAACTCGTCGGCGGTCGCCTGAAGGTTCTCTGCCTTGCGGCTGGCGATAACAACGTTAGCGCCGGCCTCGGCCAGCCGCCGGGTGATGGCCTTGCCGATGCCGCGGCCGCCGCCCGTCACGATCGCCACTTTGCCCTCCAGAGAGATCGATGCCGCCATGGTTAGCCGCCTGGTGGGAAACGATGCCATCCCCTTGACGCTGACCGCGCCGACAGGATACCGTGGCTTCCGTCCAACCTCAAGCCGCCGCCTGCCGCAAAGGAGATGGCGCCGTGGTCTCGATTCGTCTCATGACCGGCCTCGACATCCCCGGAGTGATGCGCCTCAAGGCGCAAGCCGGCTGGAACCAGCGCGAGGCCGATCTGCTCCGGATGCTTGACCTGGAGCCCGACGGCTGTTTCGTGGCCGAGTTGGACGGCCGCGTGGCGGGCACCACCACTACCTGCGTCTTCGGCCCGGTGGCCTGGGTGGCGATGGTGTTGGTTAATGAATCGCTGCGGCGGCGCGGCATCGCCACCGCCTTGATGAACCATGCCCTTGCCTATCTGGAGGGCCGCGGCGTGCAGACGGTACGGCTCGACGCCACGCCGCTGGGGCAGCCGGTCTACGAGCGGCTCGGCTTCATTGCGGAATACCGGCTCGCCCGCTACCAGGGCAGCCCAACCGTTTCCGCCCCTGTCCCCGGTGTGGAACCGGCCCGCCCGGAGGACCTGGAAGAAGTGGCCCGGCTCGACCGCGAGGTCACCGGCACCGACCGCCGCAAGCTGCTGGTCCGGCTCTTCGAGGAGCGACCCGAGGAGATGCGCGTGGTCCGCAATGGCGCAAGGCTGCAAGGATTCATCACCGCCCGGCCGGGATCAGAGGCGATTCAAGTTGGTCCCTGCCAGGCCACGGCCGAGGCGGGACCGCTACTGCTTGCCGATGCTTGCCGCCGCTATGCCGGGCAGTCCATCTTTCTCGACATCCCGCTCGGCAACACGGCGGGCGGGCGGCTGGCGGAAGAACAAGGGCTGACCGTGCAGCGGCACCTGCTGCGGATGTACCGCGGTGTGCCGATCCACGAGCGGGTTGACATGCTCTGGGCCAGCTCGGGCCCGGAGAAGGGATGAGGGAGGAACGATGCGCCAGACCCGGACCCCGGCCCTACCGGACACGATTGCGAATGTCGAACAGCTGGAAGACCTGCTCAGCGAGCCGACCGAGGGAGCCATCGACACGCTCGGCCGGCTGGAGGGTGATCTGATCCTGCTTGGCGTGGGGGGTAAGATGGGGCCGACGCTGGCCCGCATGGCCCGTCGGGCCTCTGACGCCGCTGGCGTCCGCCGCCGGGTCATTGGCGTCTCGCGCTTCTCCGATGAGCATCTCGAAGAACAGCTTCGCCGCCACGGCATCGAGACGATCCGCTGCGACCTGCTCGACCCAGCCCAGTTGGACCGGCTGCCCGACGTGCCGAACGTGATCTACATGGTGGGGATGAAGTTCGGCTCGACCGGTCAGGAGGCGCGGACCTGGGCCATGAACAGCTACCTGCCCGGCATGGTCAGCCAGAAGTATCGCCGCAGTCGGATCGTCGCTTTCTCCACCGGCAATGTCTACGGTCTGACCCCGGCCTATCTCGGCGGCTCGCGGGAGACCGACGCCCTCAATCCACTGGGCGACTATGCCATGAGCTGCGTCGGTCGGGAACGCATCTTCGAACATTTCAGCCGAACGCTCGGCATCCCGATGGCGCTGTTGCGGTTGAACTACGCCACGGAGATGCGCTACGGCGTGCTGGTGGACATTGCCCGGCGGGTGGCAGCGGGCGAGGAGATCGACCTGACAATGGGCTGCCTGAACGCCATCTGGCAGGCGGACGCTAATGCCATGACGTTGCAGGCGCTCGACCACGTGGCCAGTCCGCCGACCGTGCTGAACATCGCCGGGCCGGAATTGCTGAGCGTGCGGCGAGTTGCCGAGGAGTTCGGCCGGCTGCTGGGCAAGTCGGTGGTCTTCCGTGGCAGCGAGGCGGGCGATGCCCTGTTGAGCAATGGCCAGCTGGCGCATCGCCTGTTCGGCTATCCGCGGGTCAGCGCCGGACAGATGATCCACTGGATCGCCGACTGGGTAAAGCGCGGCGGCGTCAACCTCGGCAAGCCGACCCATTTCGAGGTGCGCGACGGATTGTTTTGACCACTAATCTCCCCTCGCCCCCGTCTGCGGGGGAGAG
>DATLYH010000335.1:0-40937 GCA_035575035.1 Gemmataceae bacterium | reverse complement strand
CCTCTCCCCCCTCGGGGGGAGAGGGGTCGGGGGTGAGGGGGGCGATAGCCCACTCGGCAACCGGCTGATGGAGCACTGCCTGGCGGGGCTGCTGGCCCATCTCCCCGGCCTGATCTTCCTTTCATCCACCACCGTCAATGGGTACAAGCGGCTGGTCGAGCACTCGTTCGCGCCGACGACGGCGACCTGGGGCGTGGACAATCGCACGGCAGCGGTGCGCGTGTTGGGGCACGGGCCGGAGCGGCGGCTGGAGTACCGGGGCGGCGCCGCTGATGCCAACCCCTACCTGTTGCTGGCCGGCTGCGCCGCGGCGGCGCTCGATGGTCTGCGCCGCCGCCTGATGCCGCCGGGGCGCACTGACGGCGACGCCTACGTCCGGGGCACTGCACTGCCGCGGACCCTGCCCGAAGGGATCGCTGCGTTCGAGGCCGACACGGTGCTGCAAGAGGCGCTCGGCCCGGTCCTGGCGCGGCACCTGGTCGAGATGGCCCGCCGGGAATGGGAGTTGTTCCGAACGGCGGTGACCGACTGGGAGCGGCAGCGCTATCTGGAGTCCGCTTGAGCACCCCGTGACACTTCGGCGGGATGTCGCTAGATCAACCTTCATGACCCCTTTGCGCATCGGCACTCGCGGCAGCCCGCTTGCCCGGTGGCAGGCCAACCATGTCGCCGAGCTGCTCCGCCCGCTGGCCGGGCCGCGCCCGGTTGAGTTGGTCGAAATCCAGACCACTGGCGACCAGCTGCGCGACCGGCCGCTGGTCCAGATCGGCGGCGAAGGTGTCTTCACCAAGGAGATCCAGCGCGCCCTTCTGGCCGGCCGCGTGGACCTGGCCGTGCACAGCCTTAAGGATTTGCCCACCGTCCCGGTCGAGGGACTGGTCCTGGCTGCTGTGCCGCGGCGCGGGCCGGCCGGCGATGCATTCGTCTCCCACCGACATGCCGGCTTCGACCGTCTGCCGACCGGCGCTGCGGTGGCCACCAGCAGCTTGCGGCGGCGGGCCCAGGTCCTCCATCGCCGGCCCGACCTGTGCCTGGTGGACATCCGCGGCAATGTCGAGACCCGTTTGCGCAAACTGGCCGAGCAGGACCTCGATGGGTTGATCCTGGCCCAGGCCGGCCTGGAGCGGCTAGGACTCGGCGGCGTCATCACCGAGATGCTCGGGTGGATGTTGCCGGCGGTCGGCCAAGGAGCGCTAGGGCTGGAGTGCCGAGCGGATGACCACGCTACGCTCACTCTGGTCGCGCCGCTGGACGACCCGCCCACTCGCCAGGCCGTGCTGGCCGAGCGCGCCCTGTTGCGCGCCCTGGGCGGCGGTTGCCTGATACCGCTGGGGGCCGCCGCGTCGGTGTCCGGCGATGTGCTTGTCCTGCGCGGCGTCGTGCTGAGTCCCGACGGGACCCAGCGGGTCGGCGGCGAGATCAGCGGTCCGGCGGACGATCCTGAGGCAGTCGGTCAGAAACTGGCCGGGATGCTCCTGGCCCAGGGGGCCCGCCAGCTGCTGGCAGGGGGGTAGCAGAAATATAGCTGCCGCCCGACCTCGGGTCCTCTGACAACGATTCGGCGATGTCCCGAAGTCTGGCGACTTCTACGTCTTCACCCGTTCGTTCGCGCGGAGGATCGCCGGCGCGGACGCTCGGCTGTGGTCATATCCCTCGTAGAGGCCGAAGTCGTTGAACCAGAACCGCTTCGCCAGGCGGTAGAGCCAGTTTTTCTCCGGGATCTCATGGCCCGGGTTGTACTGCGAGGTACGGATCTGCATCTGCTCCAGCTCGGCCAAAGCGGTGCCGCGGGCGGTGGCGTCGCGGGCGCCGTGCCGCTCGACCAGCTGCTTCAGCAGGTCGGGCCGTTCCAGCACAATGCAGCCACGCGTCGTAGATCGGGCCAATTCCCGGAAGTCGCGCAGGAATTCCGACTGGATGAATTTGTCCCGCAGCGGTCGGCCGTCCGCCTCGGTCGCGTGGATCGACTCCCGAGTGAACTGGACGATCGGGCACGGTTCAATATCGCCCCAGGGGTTGATGTGATGGCTGATGCCGGTAGCCGCCGGGCAGAGAGCTCGGCCCTCGCCGTCGTAGTAGGCATCAATAATGATGATCGGCTTCTTGGCCCGCATCTCGACCACGAAGCGCCGCGCTTGCAGCTGCTGCTCGGGCGTCAGGCAGAGTTGCGGGTTGGCGTCGGGGCCCATCGGCCGATAGACATGATACCAGGTGTACATCACGCCCATCTCGATCAGCCGGTCGATCCACTTCTCGCTGAGCAGGTCGTCGAAGTTGGTCTGGCAGAGACTGGTGCAGACACCGGTGAAGACTTTGTTCTTCAGACAGTTGCGGACGCCCTCCATGGTCTTGCTCAGCACGCCCGCTCGGCCGCGGCGCTGGTCGCTGACAACCTCGTTGCCCTCCACGCTGATCAACGGCGTGACGTTGCCCAGCCGGCGCAGCCGCTTAGCCTTCTCATCGGTAATGAACTGGCCGTTGGTGAAGACCTGGAAGTAGCAGTCGGGGTGGGCTTCAAGGATGTCGAAGAGCTGCGGATGCATGAACGGCTCGCCGCCGACGATGCCGAAGAAGACGTTGCCCATTTCCTTGGCCTCGTTGATGAGCCGGTTCATCGCCTCCAGGCTGATGGTCTGCTGCTTGGCCGCGACATCAACCCAGCATCCCTGACAGCGGAGATTGCAACTGTTGATGATTGAGATGTAGAGGAACGGCGGGAAGAACTCGCCGCGGCGGAGCCGCCGTTTGTGCCGCTCGACCGAAAGCATCCCCTTGACGCCCAGGTTCCAGACCAGCTTCCAGAGCAGCCGTTTGTCGGTTTCGCGCAGGAGGCGATGGAGCATCTTCAGGTACATGGCAGACCCTTATCCGGGCGCGCGGGGATCAGAGCACAGTTCAGCCCGAGTCATCAGGAGTCACTGTTCTTCAACTGCGATCCGACCTCCTCAAGTCGAATCCCGCGTCCGGCACGCAGGTCTTGTCGAGCCTTGGCAATCCGCTTTGCAAAAGCTGGATCATTTTCGAGCAGGTAGTCCAGCCATTCGTCCTCGGAAGCGAAGGCGATGAGTACACCGACCGGCTTGCCGTAGCGAGTGATCACCACTTCTTCCTTTGCGGCTTCGCGCAGGTAGCGCAGGAGATCTTCCTTGACCTCTGAAACAGTCACCTTTTTCATTCCGAGATCCCTTCCCGTTTGAGCCATTCCTCGACGTCCTGTTTGGAAAGAATGGCCAGCACCTCAACCCGATCCTCCGCGCCGTGGCCGCCCTCTGCCTCCACCCGGGAGTGGCTGCCCGCCTGAGAACATTGATGGACCGCGACACCAACGGCGCCCTGACGCCCGAGGAACGCGAGGAGTTGGAAGGACTCGTCGAACTCAGCGAAACCATTGCGCTAGTGCGAGCCCAGGCGCTACACCTGCTGCGACGCCAGCCTGTATAGTGGTTTGGACCAGGAATCAAATATCCAGCGCGTCCAGGGAGTCCACCAGCTTGTCCAGATCATCCTTCGGCTGCTGCGGCTTGGCGGCCTGGCGCTTGGGGATGCCGACCGTCAGGCCGACTGCCTGCCGGCCGTCCTTGATCAGCTCGCGGTCGCGCTCGGCGGCGGCGATCTTGATGGCGTCATCGCCGCCGAACAGCTTCGTCAGGTCGATCTTCAACCCGCTGATGCCGCCGACCGGCGCCCCCGCGATGGCCGGCGTCTTGTAGTCGGGGAACATGATGGCATGCTCGGGACAGACCCGGCTGCACGCTGGACAGCCGCGCTTGCAGTTGTCCTGATTCTCGACGAAGATTCGGTCGAATTGATCCACGCCGTAGACGCCGAACAGGCAAAAATCGATGCACTCCATGCAATTGGTGCAGCGGCTGTAGTCGATAACCGGATACCAGCGGCGCTCCGGCGGCTTCAGCAGATCCTCGGGCTTGAAATGCGGCGCCCCCTCACCCCTCCCCCTCTCCCCCGCCGCGGGGGAGAGGGGTGGGGGTGAGGGGGGCTCGTCGGCCCGCACCGAGAGGCCCAGCTGCACCAGCGGCGGGTTGGCTTGGGCCCGCTCCCGCTGCTTCGCTTCGTACCGCTGCCGGCACTCCTCGGCGATCCGCCGAACTTCCTGGACATAAGGCTCATGGCTGGCGAAGTCGCGCAGGTCGAGGCAGTAAATGTACCGGTCCGGCACATTGACAGAGCCAATGCCCCGGGGCGGCTCGGGCTCACCGTCTTCCTCGTCATCATCGGCGGCGGGCGGCTTGAGGCGGCTCTCGCCGAAGTGTCCCTTGATGCCGTCGCGGTCCAGGACCCAGAACGCTGCCCGCGGAAACATCCAGGCCAGCACCACCATGTCGCCGGTGATCGACTCCAGGAACAGTCGGCCGGTATGGTTGGCGTCCAGGTCGTAGAGGTAGGGAACGACCGACACATCCAACCCCGGCTCGGTGATCAGGGCGGCGACGATGCTTTCCTCCAGCGCCCGCTTGGTCGGATTCTTGCCCGGGGCCTGTGACAGCACGACGGTGAGGCGGTGACGGCTCATGGGGTGGTCTCAATCTTCGAGGTTGATCTTGCCCTTGATCAGCCGCTGGGTCTTTTCCCAGTTGTCGGTCAGGAACTGATGATACTCGGCCGCGGTCCTCAGGTGGCGGGCGTCCCCCTCCATCTCAAACAGCCAGCCGGCCCCGTACTTATCGACGTTGATGGCCGACGGGTCCTTCAATAGCTCCCGGTTGAACGCCACGATTGTCCCGGCCATCGGGGCGAACAGGTCGGCCACCGCCTTGGATGTTTCGATGTGGCCAATCTGTTGCAGGTGATGCACGGTATCACCGGCATTGACCACCCAGTCAAGGAAGTAGACATCCTGCATCAGGCGGACGGCGTAGGAGGTAAAGCCGAAGCGGTAGCGGCTCCCGACCGGGCGGCACCACATGTGGTTGGTGGTCGCGTAGAGCAGGTCGCCCGGCAGCTCGGCCGGGAACTTGCCCATCATAAAGGTCAGATTGTCCATTCGGTGCAGACCGTGTCCGAGCCGCGAGCGTCAGCGAGCGGGGCGTCTCAACGCTCGCTGACGCTCGCGGCTCTGATCAGGTGTAGCGCGTCCCCCGGTGCTCTGGCTCGAAGAAGGTCGGCAGCAGGCGGTCCACCTGCAACAACCCCTGACGGGTCAGTTCCACGCCATCTTCGCCCACGGTCAGATACCCTTCCTCGGCCAGCCGGCCGAAGCCCTCCGCAAAAGTCTGTAGTATATCCACGCCGAACTTCCGCCGGAAGTAGGCGGCGTCGAGCTGGCCTGTCTTCAGCTGCAAGATCATCTCGCGGATGAGGAGTTCGCGCGGGCCGACCGGCAGCGCGCGGCCCAGCGGCAATTCCCCCTTCTGAAGCAGGCCGATGTACGGCTCCCACTGGTCCACGTTCTGGATATGGACGCCATTAACATGGCCGAACGAGGCGACGCCGGTGCCGAACATGTCGGCGCCGTGCCAGAGACTGTCGCGGTAAACGAAGCGGCAGCGCTGGCGGCTCTTGACCACTGTATAGGCGCTGGAGATCTCGTAGCCGGCCTTGAGGAACTCGTCAAAGGCGTAGCTGACCCAGGCCCGCTTGGTCGGCCAGTCGGCAACCTGGAACGGATGAAGGATAAAAGAGGGAGGATGCAGGGAAGAACCGTCGCCGGGTCTTTTTTCATCCTTCATCCTTCTGCCTTCATCTTTCCCAAGCAGTTCCTTCGAGAAGATGGTGTTGTAGGGCAACTCCATCTGATAGATGGTAACACTGTCGGGGGCCAGCGCCAGCGTCTTGCGGACGCACTCGCGCCAGTTGTCCCAACTCTCACCGACCATGCCGGCGATCAGGTCGATGTTGATCTGGTCAAAGCCAACCTGCCGGGCCCAGTCCATCGCCCGGTAGATCTCTTCCTCCAGATGGGCCCGTCCGTTGAACTCCAGGATCTTCGGGTCGAAGTTCTCGATGCCGAGACTCAGCCGAGTGACCCCCATTTCCTTAAGCGTTTCCAACTTGTGCAGCTGGAGGGTGCCCGGCTCGCACTCGAAAGTCACCTCCTCCGCCTGATCCCACGGCATGATCGCTTGTAGCCGGGTCATCAACCCGCGAAGCTGCGTCGCGCTCAGGTACGACGGCGTGCCGCCGCCAAAGTAGACATAGTGCAAGGGCCGACCGCCCACGGCCGGCAGCCGGCTGTACAGCTCGACTTCCTTGATTAGCGCCTCGGTATAGGTCTCCACATCGCGGGCATTCTTGTCGGTGTAGACGCGGAAATAGCAGAACTTGCACCGCTTCCGGCAAAACGGAATGTGCAGGTACAGCCCAAGCGGCGTGTCGGGCTTCGGCGCCGACTGGAGGGCGGCATGCGCGGCGGGGAGATGGGCCGGCTTCCAGAAGGAGAAGGGCGGGTAGTTGGCCACGAAGTAATTGCCGAGGCCAGTCTTTTCCTGGGTCGTCTCGACGGTCGCCATGATGCAGACCTCCCTCCGCCGGGCTACTGCTTCGTTCCGAAGCAGTACACCACACCTTTCTCCGTGCCGATCACCAGGCAGCCCCGGCCCACCGCCGGTGAGGCGATGATCGCGCTGCCGAGGTCGAACCTCTGCAATTCCGTCCCCTTTTCCAGATCGAGCACGTACAGCTTGCCGTCGAACGATCCGACGAAGACGCGCTGACCGGCGACCACCGGCGAGCTGTCCACCCGGTTGCCGGTTAGGAAGCTCCAGACTTCGGTCCCCTTCGTGCGGTCCAGGGCGTAGACGCGCCGGTCCCGGCTGCCAATGATCACCAACTGCTCGGTCACCGCCGCGGAGGCGTAGAACGGCTGTCGCTGCTTCTTCGCTTCGAACGTCCAGAGGACCTTCCCCGCCTTCCAGTCGATGGCCTGCACCTGGTTGGTCATGGTGCCGACGTAGAGCCGGTCGCCGGCCACCGCCACGCTCGCCCCCACCTGGCCGCTCAGCTCGACTGACTTCAGCTCGGTCCCCTTGGCGGCGTCAAGCACGTGCAGGGCGCTGTCGCAGCCGGCCACGAAGGTCCGTCCGTCCACCACTGCGGGCGAGCCGAGTACCGGGCCGCCGGGCACCTGGAACTTCCAGCGCAGCTTACCGTCGCCGGACAGGCAGTAAAGGTGTTCGTCACTGGAGCCGAACAGGACCGCATCGCCGGCAAAGTTGGCCCCCGACATGATCTCGGCCTTGGTCGCGAACGTCCAGCGCTTCTTGCCGGTGGCCGCCTCCACACAGTGGAAGGTACCGTCGCCGTCGCCGACATAAACCAACCCGCCCCGGACGCTCGGCGAGGCGCGGAACGGCCCCCCTTTGTACTTCCACTTTTCCTTGCCGCTGGCCAGGTCGAGGGCATAGAGATGTTGGTCAAACGAGCCGACGTAGACTGTGTCGCCCACGATGGCCGCCGTCCCCTCGATGGCGTCCTTGGTCTCGAACTTCCAGCGCAGCTGCAGCTCCTGGGGCAGGTCAGTGCCGGCGACGCCGTTTTGCAGGGGGTTGCCGCGCACCATCGGCCAGTCGGCGGAAGGTTTGTCGTCAGCCGCCGGCAACGACAGGACAAACAGGACCAGGACCAGTGCAGGAAGCCTGCACCAGTGCGTGGATGTCATGTCGGAAACCTCCGTTCGTCTAATCGCTAAGCCGCAAGCGGCTAAGCCGCTTGCGGCTTAGCCGCCAGTGGCTCGCGGTTAGAACGCCGCCTCGTATAGCCGTAGCAGGTCGGCCTCGGTCACGGGGCGCGGATTGAAGCGGGCGGTCCACTGCTGCGCCGCCTCCTCGGCCAGCACCGGCAGAATGCCTCGGCTAACGCCCAAGTCCCTCAGCCGGGTCGGCAGACCGGTGGCCTGCATCAATTCCTCTAATCGCCCGGCCAGCAACTCGCCGGCCACTCCCGGCTCGCCGTTGAGCAGCCCAGCCTGCTCCATTAGCTCGGCGTAGAGCGGGCCAACCACGGCAGCATTGAAGCGGACCACGTGTGGCAACATCAGGCCGACCGCCAGGCCGTGCGTCAGTCCGTAGTGGGCGGTTAGCGGATTGGCGCAGGCGTGAGTGGCGCCGAGCATCGAGTTCTCGATGGCGGTGCCGGCCAGAAATGCCCCCATCTGCATGGCTCCGCGGGCGTCGAGGTCGTTGGGATCGCGGAGCACCTTGGCGAAGTTCGCCTCCAGGAGTTGCCAGGCCTCCCGGGCGAACATCTGCGACACCGGATTGCGCTTGGTAGTGACATACGACTCGACGGCGTGCGACAGGGCATCAATGCCGGTCAGGGCGGTGACGCGCGGCGGCTGCGACACGGTCACCTCGGGATCGAGGATGGCGACGTGGAAAGCGGCTTTGCGGTCGCCGCAAGCCATCTTCATATGGCTGCGCTCGTCGGCAATCAGGGCGTATGACTGCGCCTCGCTGCCGGTGCCGGCGGTGGTCGGCACACCGATTGACGGCAGCATCGGCTTGCGCGCCTTGCCGAAGCCCTTGTAGTCGGCCATGGTGCCGCCGTTGGTCAGGAGGAAGTTGATCCCCTTGGCGCAGTCCATGGCGCTGCCGCCGCCGACGCTGACGATCAGGTCGATGCCGAGTGGCCGGGCGAACGCCACGCCGGCCTCGACATGGCGGTTGGTCGGGTTCTCCTCCACCCCGTCAAAGATGAAGACCTCCAGGCCCGCTTCGCGCAGGGAAGCTGCCGCTCGCTGCGGATGGCCGGCCGCCTCCAGCCCGGGATCGGTGACCAGCAGCACGCGCGACTCGCCCAGGTCGCAGGCCACCTCGCCCAGCCGGGCCAGCGAACCGGCCCCGAAGATCACCCGCGTCGGCGCGTGGAAGTCGAAGCCGGTCAGCGAGCCGAGGCCCAGTCTCTTCTCTGCTATCGCCATCGCAGTTGCCACCATCTTGCAAGGGCCTCAAAAATTATATGAACCACAGAGAACACAGAGAACACAGCGAAGAGGGAAGAGAGGATGAACAAGAGCAAGAAACCGCGACACCACCCAATTCCGCCCCTCCTACGTTATCTTCTCTAGCTTCTTCTCTGTACTTTCCGTGGGAAGCCCAACATCAAGCTACATGGCATGAGAGTGAAGCCACGTGTAGTGGAGAAACCTCTGTACTTTCCGTGGGAAGCCCAACATCAAGCTACTCTGCGGAGCAAGCCCCGGGCCGGGCAGTGCAATTGCCACTCTGGACCGCCCCTGTCGCCGCCTGCTCTTCCTCACCCAGGCAGGCCCGCTGCAACGCCTTGCGGCCCCAGGCGGCCCGATCGGCCGGCAGTTGCGCCACGGACACGGCTGGCTCGCCGCGTCAGGATGGTGTGCCTGGCAGAGACCATCGGGCGCGAGAAGTCCGCTCGTCTACCCGGCTGTCGTCAGCCAGCCATCGGCGTTACCCTTTTCCCGGAATGTACAGGTTTTCTTCCAAGGTGGAGGAACCCTGCGGTCGGCTTCGTGGAGGGATCTCTTGGAACAACAAGCCACCTCGCCCCAGCGCATTAGATCAGTCGTCTTTCTGGCGGTCCTCTTCCTTTACCACTTTGGGCTTCAAGAGTCCTTTCCAGTCTTCATAAGAGGAGCCCAGGTCCTTGCCGGTCAGTTCCCGGATGGCAAAGAGCAAGGCTTCGCGCTGCTCGTAGGTGTTCGGCCCCGGCTTCTCTTTCTGGCGCTGTTCGAAGTGCGTCCACTCGCCGCCTGTGAGCGGGCGAGTGCGGATCAGGTAGTCGAACCGCTGGTTGCCCGGCCATTTCCCGGAATTGGTCACCGGTTGGACAACGGAGAAATCTTGCCGCAGGTAGGTTATATCGGCTCGGACGAACAGTCCCGAGGTCTCCGCGTAGTACAGCGGGGGCGGGTCCTCGCCCGGGATGGGGACGCGTCCGCGGACCAGATCGTCCCGGGAGAAGGATGGGGCATGGCAGATCATGCAGTTGCTCAGGTGGTTGATGCGGACGAGTTCTCGCGTGAAGAGTACCTCCCGGTCCCCGTCCTTGACGGCGATCGGCCGCCGAGGGTCCGGTTCAGCCAGCAGATCGATCAGGGCGGGGAGGGTATCGCGGTCTTCAAGTGCTGCCACCGCTTCAGCAGCATGGTCGGCCACCGGCGGCCAGGGGTAGCGGAAACCGTTCAACAACACGTGCCGATACTCGGCCGCCGGGCGGTCGCCGAGGGCCCGCACGGCCTTTTCCCGCACCTCGGGGGAAAGGTCAAAGAGCGCCCGCTGCGCCAGCGCCACGCTCGCCTCCTTGCCCTCGATTTGGGAGAGCAGCTCCACCAGGAGCAGGCGGATCGGCGTGTTCTCGTGCTGGAGCAACTGCACCAGGACCGGGACCGCCCCCGGCTGCCGCCACTCGGACGGCTTGATTTCGCCCAGCCCGGGCCTCTGTAACGGACTGAACCCTCCAGACAGGCTATCCTGCAAGAGCAGGTTGCGGAGCCGATCCGGGTCCGGACGGATGTCTCCCCCGGGTGTGGACGCCCGCAGGCAATTCCGCAAGTAGAGTGACAGGACATGGAGGCGGTCGGCCGATTCCTTGCCCAGCTGACAATCGGGTTCCTTCCGCCACGGGAGATAGGCCAGCTCGACCTGCTTCAGGTCCCTTGCCCGCTTTGTCAAGTATCGTCGGCCGTAGTCGGGCGGTGGTAGTGGCGACGGCTGCCCGCGGCGCTGCTGGGACGGGAGCAGGGGGGCGTAGAGGAAGGCGGCGTTGATCTGGTCCAGCCCAGCCTCGGGCACCCTCAGCAACTGTTTGCGAAGGTCCTCGTCCGACGTTTCCTTCCGGCGTTTGACAACCACCGGTCGCCGCGGCGGGGATGCAGGGGCGGGCAGGGACGCCGGGGGTTTCGGCGGTTGGGCCGCGAGCAGGTCCGAAGGCACCGGCGCTGGCCCGGACGGCGGCGGTTGTTTGCGCAGAGAGGGTGGGGGTTCCTCTGTCCGAGGTGGGGGCACCTCCTTCGGCGGAAGTAGCAACTCCCCAATTCTCGGCGGCGCTTCCTTCGCGGGGGGAGGGGCAATCAACTCTTCTTCGATCGGGCGCTGGTCCCGATCCTTGTCCAGGGCCGAACGGTGCTCAAGCGGAGGAGCAAGCTTCGGGTGGGACACAGCAGCGAGCCGCTCCCTCGGCCCTTCTTCGGTTTGAAATACCAGTTGCGGTGGCGCGTCAGCGCCCCCGTCATCCCCGGCCCCCGGGTTCCAATAATGATGGAAGATAAACAATCCCAGTAGGCCGCCAGCGATGCAAACAGCCAGGGCGAAGGCGGCCAGCGCACTGAGGAGGACCGGCATCCGCGACTCGGGTTGCTGGGGGGCATTCGCAGGCGGCATGCCGGGCGGTATGGTAACCGGGTGGCCACACCAACGGCATTTGCTGGGGCGCCCGACGCACTCCTTCGGAGCGCAGAGCATCGTGCGGCAAGAGGGACAGGGAAAGTAGATCATGGGCGTACCCTCATCGGCTGAGACTATCCCTGGGGGCGACTGGATGGTGGCCTAGGACTATTCACAGGTGGAAGCTCGAGTTTGCGATAATTACCCCCAACTGAGAAGATTACAGCCGCGCAAGCGCACAGTCAAACAAAAAGAGGACAAGGGGGCAGTTCCGTACTTGCAGGTCCCTGTGGGTTGAAGCCGGAAGTGCTCGCGAAAGCGGCACGGTTCGGGACAGTCCGACGCGGCCGTCCGTTACTCGCCGGTCGGGCTGGCGGGGGTGGAGTTGGCAGTCGGGGCAGGAGGCCGCTCAGAGGTCAGGCCGAGGAGGAGATGCCCCTTGCGCTCGCTGCGGAAGTAACCGAAATAGGGAGAGTACGGCTGCATCTTCGGCTCGTGGAGGAAGCGGCCCTGGGTGCCCCACTTGCTCTCCACTAAGACGTAGCCGTCGTCCCCCACCGCCTTGACCACGCCGCTGTGCACAATCAGGCCGCCGTCCCCAGGTCGGTCCCAGTAAATGATCAGGTCGCCCGAGCGGGGGACCTCCACCCGGCGGTAGCCGTTCTCCTGAAGAATCAGCTCGACCGCCTGGGCGGCGATCATGTACCGGCCGCCGCAGAATGTCCAGCCGTGGCAGATGGTGCGGGGGTCCGGCGGGCCAACCTGGATGGCGCGGCCATTGAGTAGCCGACCGCCCGGCGCAGGCAGCAGGGCGGGGGTATCGTCAGGCGGCGATCCGACCCCGACCCGGCTGAAGAGTTGGATCGGCGTGCCCCGGTCGGTGTAGGCCTGGACGTCATGCACCTCCACCAAGGCCCCGAGGTCTACCTCGCGCGGCGGCATCGGCGGCGGCTCGGCCAATTCAACGAAGCGAAAGGTCAGCCAGCCGGCCGCCATCAGCCCCGCCGTCACCAGCGCGACCCCCAGACGGCCTCGGCCTTCTGGCGGCGCCGGCGCCAGGGCCCAATGCAGGCCGGCGACCGCAGCAGCCACCACGCCCAGCGATAACCCGAAGCGGGGCGCGGTGCCTTCCACCCGGCCGGCCAGCGCCAGTCCGCCAATCACCAGGATGGATATTACCAGGACCAGGAGCAGACGAGCCCCGGCGGCGGAGAGCCGGCTTGTGCGGTAGAGACGCGGGTAAAGGATGCCAAGCAGGCCGGCCAGCAGGCTGAGCAGGACCAGGCCGAAGGCGACGGCCCAGACTCCGTAAGCCGATTCGTCAAGCGTTTCGGTCAGCACAGCCAAATCCCTCCCGGGCTTCAATGCGGCCACGGCGTGTTAGCCGTGGAAATGAGCGAGCACCTCAACCGCACACTGGAGGAGAGGGTCTCTTGAGATTTAACCACCCGAAGCGGGCCAGGGCTCGTGCTCTTTGATTAAAAATCTCTCATCATTTCCCGAGCATTCGTGGTGGGTAGCGTCATCAGCGGTCGCGGCCGCTCCGGGCTTGTATCAAAGGGTGAGTACCGCGTGCCAGGCGACCACTTTCTCCTCGGCCCCGGTCTCCTTAGGATAGTCGCAACGATCCTGCCCGGCCTTGCTCTCTGGAGGGACCACCATGCACCCCCGGCCCCTTGTCCTCTCCCTGCTAGCCGTTCTGTCCGGCGGCCCGGCGACGGCCGCCGAGTATGACATAGTGATCTACGGCGGCACGTCGGCCGGCGTTAGCGCAGCTATCCAGACGGCCCGCATGGGCAAGTCGGTCGTCCTGATCGAACCCGGCCGGCACCTCGGTGGCCTCTCCTCCGGCGGCCTCGGCTGGACCGACTCCGGCAACAAGAACGTCATTGGCGGCATCGCCCGCGAGTTCTACCAGCGCATCAAGAAGCACTATGACCAGCCCTCCGCCTGGAAGTACGAGAAGCCCGAGCAGTACAAGTTCTATCGCCCCGCCGATGACGCCATGTGGACCTTCGAGCCGCACGTCGCCGAGCAGATCTTCCGCGCCATGCTCCAGGAGCACAAGGTCCCCGTTGTCCTGAGCGAGCGCCTCGACCGCACGCCGGGGAAAGGGGTCAAGAAGGATGGCGGGCGGATCACCGCCATCGTCATGGAGTCGGGCAAGGTCTTCACCGGGAAGATGTTCATCGATGCGACTTATGAGGGCGACCTGATGGCCGCCGCGGGGGTAAGCTACACCGTGGGACGGGAGGCCAACCGCACCTATGGCGAGACCCTGAATGGCGTCCAGCGGGCCCTGAACACCCACCTGCACCGCTTCGTCGTCAAGGTGGATCCCTACGTCAAGCCGGGCGACCCCAAGAGCGGCCTGCTCCACGGCATCGATCCCGGCCCCTATCCGCCCGACGGCGAGGGGGACCACCGCGTCCAGGCATACTGCTTCCGCATGTGCATGAGCGACGTGCCCGAGAATCGGGTCCCCTTCCCCAAGCCGGCCGACTACGACGAGGCGAAGTATGAGCTGCTCCTGCGCAACTTCGAGGCGGGCGACCTGCGGCTGCCGCTCAAGATCGACCGCATGCCCAATGGCAAAACCGATACGAACAACAACTGCGCCGTCAGCACCGACTACATCGGTCAGAACTACCGCTACCCTGAGGCAAGCTACGCCGAGCGCGAGAAGATCATCCGCGAGCATGAGTCGTACCAGAAGGGGCTGATGTGGACCCTGGCCAACCACCCGCGCGTGCCGCCGAAGATCCGGGACCAGATGAAGTCGTGGGGCCTGGCCAAGGACGAGTTCATCGACAATGGTAACTGGCCGCATCAAATCTACGTCCGCGAGGCCCGGCGGATGGTGAGCGACTACGTGATGACCGAGCTCGACTGCCGCCGGAAGCGCCCGACGCCCGAGTCGGTCGGCATGGGGTCGTACAACATGGACTCGCACAACTGCATGCGCTACGTCACCCCGGACGGCCGGGTGCAGAACGAGGGGGACATCCAGGTCAGCCCCGGCGGTCCTTACATGATCAGCTACCGCGCGATCGTGCCGAAGCAGAAGGAGTGTTCGAACCTGCTCGTGCCGGTCTGCGTGTCCAGCTCGCACATCGCCTACGGCTCGATCCGCATGGAGCCGGTCTTTCTCATCCTGGGGCAGAGCGCGGCGACCGCGGCGGTGCTGGCGATTGAGGAAGGCGTGGATGTCCAGAAGGTGGATTACGCGAAGCTGCGCCGACGGCTCCTGGAGGACAAGCAGGTCCTGGAGTGGACCGGCCCGGCGCGGCCGGGAGCGATCGATTCGCGGGCGCTGCCCGGCATTGTTGTGGATGATGAGGCAGCCCAGCGTCAGGGATTCGACGGCCAAAGCAGCGTCCGGACGCCGTTCGTCAACGCCGGCTACCGCCATGACGGCGGCAAGGACCCAGGCCGGCAGTGGGCGCGCTACACGCCGGAGTTGCCGCGGCCCGGCCGTTACGAGGTCCGGCTGTCGTACTCGCCTGACAACAACCGCGCCACCAATGTGCCAGTGACCATTGTCCACGCCGACGGCCGGACGGTCGTGACGGTCAACCAGCGGAAGGCGCCGCCGCTTGACGGGGCCTTCATCTCGTTGGGCGTCTTCCGCTTCGCGGCAGGCAAGTCCGGCTACGTGGAGGTCGGCAACCACGGCGCCGACGGCCATGTGATCATCGACGCGGTGCAGTGGCTGCCGGTCAAGGAGTAATCCTGGTTGGCCACTTGCAGCTTAGCGCCCTACCCTTGGAGGACTGAACCATGAAGGTGCGCGTGGCTCTGGCGCTGGTCCTGTTGTGTGGCTTCGTCCGGGCGGACCATCCTCCGACGAAACCGGAAGGCAAGGCCGTGCTGATCGCCGGGCTCGGCAATCATCACCATCCTGTCTCGACCCGCAATGCCCTGGCGCAGAAATTCTTCGACCAGGGACTGATCCTCCTGTACGCCTTCAACCACGACGAGGCAGCCCGGTCGTTCGCCCAGGCTGCCGAGCTTGATCCGAACCTGGCGATGGCCTACTGGGGGTTGGCGCTGGCCAAGGGGCCGAACTACAACCTCGACGCCGACAGCGAGCAGTGGAAGGCAGCGAACGCGGCGCTGCTGAAGGCTCTTCACCTGGCGTCGAATGCCCCCGAGCCGGAGCGCGACTACATCAAGGCGCTGGCGAAGCGCTACTCCCTCGACCCGGACGCCAACCGGCAGAAGTTGGCCGTCGCCTACAAGGAGGCGATGGGCGAGTTGGCCCGCAAGTACCCCGACGACCTGGACGCGGCCACGCTCTACGCCGAGAGCGCCATGAACCTGCGGCCGTGGAAACTCTGGACGCCGGACGGCAAGCCCGCGGAGGGGACCGCGGAGCTCCTCGCCACGTTGGAGTCGGTCCTGCGCCGCAACCCCAACCATCCCGGGGCCAATCACTACTACATCCATGCTATTGAAGCTTCCCCGTATCCGGAGCGCGGCCTAGCCTGCGCCGACCGGCTGCGGACGCTGGTGCCGGCCGCCGGCCATCTGGTGCATATGCCGTCGCACATCTACATGCGCGTCGGCGACTACGCCGCAGCCGCCCGGGCTAATGAGGAGGCGATCGCCGCCGACCAAGCGTACTTCAAAAGCCACGGCACCCAGGGCGTCTACTGGCTGATGTACTATCCGCACAACATCCACTTCCTGGCCGCAGCCCACTGCTTCCAGGGCCGCTTCGCCGCCGCCAAGGAAGCGGCCGACCGCCTCGCCGCTCACGTCGAGCCGCACATCGAGGAAATGCCCATGCTCGAGGGTTTCCTAGTGACGCCGACCGTGGTCCTGGTCCGCTTTAACCGCTGGGACGATATCCTCGCCTCTCCCTCCCCCGGCGAAAAGCGGCCGTTCACCCGGGCTACCTGGCACTTCGCTCGCGCCCTCGCCCACCTGGCCAAGGGTGATGTGCAAAAAGCCGGGCAGGAGCGCAAGGAGTTCCTAGCGGTGAAGAAGACGATCCCGGAGGACATGAAGATCAGCGACTGGAACACGGCCCAGCACGTGCTGGGAATCGCTGCGGCGGTCCTGGACGCCAAGCTGGCCTTGGCCGGGGGCGACCGGCGCCGGACAATCAACTTGCTGCGCCGGGCGGTGCGGCTGGAGGATGCGCTGCATTACGGCGAGCCGCCGGACTGGTTGATGCCGGTGCGAGAGACGCTCGGGGCGGTGCTCCTTGGGAGCGGCGACGCGGCCGGGGCGGAAGAGGTTTTCCGCGCCGGACTGGCGAAGCACCCGCGCAACGGCCGCTGCCTCTTCGGCCTGCGGGAGAGCCTTAAGGCACAGAAGAAGGACTACGCTGCCCGGCTGGTTGAGCAGGAGCTCCAGGCGGCGTGGAAGAACGCCGACAGCAAAGAGCTTCGCCTGGAGGATTACTGAGCGCCTGGGTCCGAGCCCGGAGCGTGTACTGTCAGAGCCCGGAACGTCCGCGACGGGTCGATGTTCCTACGAGCCTGGAACGTCCGCGACGGGCACCGTCAACCCGTCGCGGACGCTTCGGGCTCTGCGGCAGGATCCTGCGACCTGCCATGCTGTTCCAACCCCATCTGTGCTGTCCGCGCAAGTTCAGGTCCGGCGAACGTTCTTTTTTCGGGCAGGGGATGACCCTCGGCCAGCCCTGCCCGCTGTCCACGATTCGGCGCAGGCTGATGCCGATCCCGAACGAGGAAGTTGGCCGAGGTAGAGTTAAGCTCGGCCCCATTGCGGGCCATCACGATAGGAGCCTACTATGCGAGCCCTCATCTTGTCTGCTACTCTGACGGCTGCGTTCCTGCTCGGCCTGGCCCCGTCGTCGGCCGAGGCCCACGGTCCGCGCGGGCGCTTCGGCCGGCCTTCCATCCGGTATTACTACCCTGGCTATTTCGGCGGCTATTACTTCGGACGCGGCGGCCATGACGTGGTGCCCCACTGGCACCAGACTTACACGCCGTTCGGGAGTTTCTCCTGGTACGGGTTGGGGCCGCATGACTTTGTGCCGCATGCCCACACTTACGACCCGTTCTCGTACCGCGGCTACTCGTACACGCCGTGGTCATACACCGAGAGTTACTACTCGCCTTACCCGTACTACTACGCCCCCTGGTAGCCCCGGAGGGCCAGCCGTTGGACAAACCAGCGAACGACCGCTTCGGCCGAGGCCAACACGTGCTCTGCCCCAACCGTACCCCAGCAGTAGCCACCGAGGGGAGTTGAACAGACCGGCCCGCCCAGAACGCCCCCCAACCGAGCGAAGCTGGCTACCAGGTACAGGGTAAGCGTAGCAGACGCGGTGAGCAGTCCAACTATCCCGCCCAGCAAAACGCCAACCAGAACCAGGGTGCCAAACTAAAATAGGCCGGCATCGACGGCACTAGAGAGCCCCCGATAGCACGGTGGTGGAGCAGTCGACGATGGGGAATTGCTTGAGGGTGCATCGGATTCGGCCTCATGGCGTCCTCTTCCGACGCTCCCGGGTCTTCTCATGATAGCACACACTGACGCAGCGCCAAGCAGCAACGCATGCAGGCATATATATTCAAGCATGATGATCCGTTGATCCAATCAAGCCCCTATTGGCCCCATCTGCCGCGGTGGTACAAGTGGCTGTGCAAGCTGGCCGTCCTGGCGGAGTACCGGCGCCGGTTCGGCGCGCAGCTGGCCGCGGGCTAAGTACAGCGTTCGCAGGAAAAAGGTGCAGCTCGTAGCCGAAGCCGCCCGACTTTCGGGTAGTGGTGTGCCCGCCGTCGAGCGGCTTCGGCTGCGATACGTCTGCGTCGTCAGGAGATTGGCTCTACCTATCCCGAGGCGATGACGACGTTGACCAGTTTGCGCGGCACGACGATGATCTTGACAATCTTCTTGCCGGCGATCAGGCCCTTGATGCGTTCATCTTCCAGGGCCACCTTTTTCAATGAGTCCTCGTCGATATCGGCCGGCACCTGGAGCTTGCTGCGCAGCTTGCCGTTGACCTGGATCGGCACCTCGATCTCCTCGGCCTTTGCCAGGTCGGGATCGTACCGGGGCCACGGCTCGTAGGCCAGGGTCTCGCGGTGCCCCAGCGCCTGCCACAACTCCTCCGCGATGTGCGGGGCGAAAGGGCTTAGCAGCAGCACGAACGGTTCCAGCACCGAACGCGGCCGGACCTCCAGCCCCGTCAGATGGTTGGTGAAGGCCATCATGGCCGAGATCGCCGTGTTGAAGCGCAGGCCGTCCAGGTCCTCAGTGACCTTCTGGATGGTCTGGTGCAGCTTGCGCAGCGTCTCCCGGTCCGGCGCCACGTCCTGGACAGCGGCGGCCAACTTCATCTGCTCGGCTCGATCATCGATCAACAGGCGCCAGACCCGGCCCAGGAAACGGTAGACCCCCTCGACGCCGCGCATGCTCCACGGCTTGGTCGCCTCCAAGGGGCCCATGAACATCTCGTACAGCCGCAGGCTGTCGGCGCCGTACGCGTCAACCACCTGATCGGGATTGATGACGTTGCCGCGGCTCTTCGACATCTTGTAGGCGCGGGCTTCGACGCGGATGGTCGGGTTCGCCTTCAACACAAAGAAGTCGCCTTGCTTCTCGACCTCGTCCTCGTCGAGCTTGACGCGCTCATAAGGCGAGTTTTCGGGCTGATCCTCCGTTTCCTCCACGACGGCGGCGCTGACCCACTGGCCATCTTTCTTGAAGCCGGTGTACTCCATCTCGCCCAGGATCATTCCCTGATTGACCAGCTTCATGAACGGCTCCGGCGTGTGGACGTGGCCGCGGTCGTATAGCACCTTGTGCCAGAAGCGGGCATACAGCAGGTGCAGCACGGCGTGCTCGGCCCCGCCGACGTAGAGATCGACCGGCATCCAGTAGCGCTCCTTGTCCGGGGCGCAGAAGGAGCGGTCGTTGTGCGGGTCGAGGTAGCGCAGGTAGTACCAGCACGAGCCGGCCCACTGCGGCATGGTGTTGGTCTCGCGCTTGTAGCGCTTGCCGTTGCGTGTCACGTAGAGCCAGTCGGCCGGGGCCTTTTCCAAGGGAGGCTCCGGCCGGCCCGTCGGCTTGTAGTCCTCCAGCTCGGGCAGCCGCAGCGGCAGCTCCTCGACCGACAACGGCTCGACGGCGCCGGTCGGCTGACCGTTGGCGTCCAGCTCGTGGAGAATGGGGAACGGCTCGCCCCAGTAGCGTTGCCGGCTGAAGAGCCAGTCACGCAGCTTGTAATTGACCCGGTACTGACCCAGGCCGCGCTCCTCCAGCCAGGCGGTGATCTTTTTCTTGAACTCCGGCGTCGGTAATCCATTAAACGGCCCGGAGTTGATGGCCACGCCATCGCCGACGAACGGGTAATGCAGCCGGCCATTTTCTTCATAAGCCAGCGCCGCCTCTTCCTTGCTCGGCTGGTAGCCTTCGGGCGGCTGGACTACCTGGACGATGGGCAGCTTGAAGGTGCGGGCGAACTCCCAGTCGCGCAAGTCGTGCGCCGGCACCGCCATGATCGCGCCAGTGCCGTAACCGATGAGCACATAGTCGGCGATCCAGATAGGAATCTTCTCGTTGTTGACCGGGTTGATCGCGTAGGCGCCGGTGAAGACGCCGGTCTTCTTCTTGGCCAACTCGGTCCGTTCCAGATCGCTTTTGCGCGCAGCCTCGGCCTTGTAGGTCTCGACGGCAGCTCGCCGCTCCGGTGTGGTGATCTCATCAACCAAGGGGTGCTCGGGGGCCAGCACCATGTAGGTGGCGCCGAAGAGGGTGTCGGGGCGCGTGGTGAAGACGCGGATGATGTTGCTTGTGTCGGCACTTCGGGCTGCCAGGCGGAAATCGACCTCGGCCCCTTCGCTCTTGCCGATCCAGTTGCGCTGCATCTCCTTGATCGGCTCGGGCCAATCGACCAGGGCCAGGTCTTCCAGCAGGCGCTCGGCGTAGGCGGTGATGCGGAGCATCCACTGCCGCAACGGCATGCGGATGACCGGGTGGCCGCCGCGCTCCGACTTGCCGTCCACCACCTCTTCGTTGGCCAGCACCGTCCCCAGGGCCGGGCACCAGTTCACCGGCGCTTCGGTCTGGTACGCCAGCCGCTTGCTGTCGCGGTAAGCGCGCACCGCTGCCTCGCCTTGCCGGCGCACCTCATCAGGAATCGGCAGCTCGGCGATCGGCCGGCCCTTTTTCTGCTCGGGGTCGTACCAGGTGTCGAATAGCTGGAGGAAGATCCATTGGGTCCACTTGTAGTAGTTTGGGTCGGTGGTATCGATCTCGCGGTCCCAGTCGTAGCTGAAACCGAGCATCTTGATCTGGCGGCGGAACGTCTCGATGTTGCGCTCGGTCGTGATGCGCGGATGGGTGCCGGTTTCGATGGCGTACTGCTCGGCCGGCAGCCCGAAGGCGTCCCAGCCCATCGGGTGCAGCACGTTCCAGCCGCACATCCGCCGGTAGCGGGCCAGGATGTCGGTGGCGGTGTAGCCCTCCGGATGGCCGACGTGCAGGCCGGCTCCCGACGGGTAGGGGAACATGTCGAGGATGTAGAACTTCGGCTTGTCCGAGGTATCCGGCGTGCGGAAGGTTTGGTGCTCTTCCCAGTAGCGCTGCCAGCGCGGCTCGATTGCCTTGGGATTGTAGGTCGGCATGGCTTCTCGTTGATTGAGCCGCGTTCCCCCTCACCCCTATCTCCTCTCCCCTTGGAAGAGAGGGATGTTGTGGCACCGGCTGACAGCCAGTGCCACCGCGGCTCGCGGCTAAACGTCCTCGCATGGTTTGATCAATGGAGTCCGCATTATCCTGCTCAACTTATCCCCCCGCGGAAAGGCCGTCAACGCCGGCCCCGCCGGCCCTTCCCCGACCGGCCGTCGCTCCCGCCTGTCGTTGCCTCCGGCCCGGCGGAGCGCTATAGTCAACAGAAGCAGGGTATTCCTTCCTCTTCGGAGAACAGCACCATGAGGCACTTCTTCCCCCTGACTCTGACGCTGGCGGCGATCCTGGGGTTCGCGGTCCGCAGCGACGCAGCCGACCCGCCCCGGCTGGAGTTGAGCGACCCCGGCCTGCCGCTGTACGAGGTCCGGCCGCTCGATCGCCGCGTTCACATCGTCACCCTGGAAGGCAAATGGAATAAGCCGCCCAACCCGGGCAAGAGTTACTATATCAATCTCCTCTTCCCCAACGGTCGGAGCTACAATCACCGCGTCCTCGACGACACCCTCTTCCGCCTGGGCGAGGTCCGCGCCGTGGTCCAGGATTACCAGCTGAAGCGTAACGGCCTGGCCCAGGGCGGCAAACTGGCGGTGGTTGTCTCGGAGGAGAAACCGGTTACGTCGGCCAGCGGTGCCGAAGTGGTCAGCAACGTGTTGGAATTATCCTGGCCGATGGATCGGCCGGTCGTGCAGCAGCCCCCGCGTACCCGGTTCGCACCGCCGCCGAAGGTCGATGTCTTCCCGCCCCCGCCGGCCGAGCTGCCGCCCAAGCTGATTCCACCGCCGCCCGCGGAGCCGGTTCCACCGAAGCCCGCGAAAGGCCCCGCCGAGCCGGCGCCGCCGCCCAAGCCAAGCGACCGCTAGGGGCGCGGCCACGAATTTCCTCTACAATAGAGGCCACGCAGAGACGCTCGCCTCCTTGACCCATCCCTGAGGGATCCGCACCGGTGACCAGCGACCGCATCAGCGAGTACCTGACCCAGTTCGCCCAAACCCGCACCCTGATGATCGAGCAGCTGCGCCGCGTCATCGTCGGCCAGAACGAGGTCATCGAACAGATCCTGGCGGCCATCTTCACCAAGGGGCATTGCCTCCTCGTCGGCGTCCCCGGTCTGGCCAAGACGCTCATGGTCAGCTCCATCAGCCAGGTGCTCGACGTTTCCTTCAAGCGCATTCAGTTCACGCCCGACCTGATGCCCTCCGACATCACCGGCACCATGGTCCTGGACGAGAACGAGCAGGGCCGGCGCGAGTTCCGCTTCGTCAAGGGGCCGATCTTCGCCAACATCATCCTGGCCGACGAGATCAACCGCACGCCCCCCAAGACCCAGGCTGCCCTGCTCCAGGCCATGCAGGAACGGCAGGTCACCGTCGGTCAGGAAACCTACAACCTGCCGGAGCCGTTCTTCGTCATCGCCACCCAGAACCCGATTGAGCAGGAGGGGACCTACCCGCTGCCGGAGGCCCAGCTCGACCGCTTCATGTTCAACATCAAGGTTGATTATCCGACGGTGGAAGAAGAACGGCGCATCCTGATGACGGCCACCAAGGATGAGCAGCCGGAGTTGGCCAAGGTGCTGAGCGGTCGAGCCATCGTCAATTTGCAAAAGCTGGTCCGCAGCGTGCCGGTGGGTGATTATGTCAACGATTACGTCCTTCGGCTGGTGCGGGCGACCCGGCCGCGCGACCCCAGCGCCCCGGAGTTCG
Source organism: Gemmataceae bacterium (assembly GCA_035575035.1). GTDB lineage: Bacteria > Planctomycetota > Planctomycetia > Gemmatales > Gemmataceae > DATLYH01. Next base: position 18,247 of record DATLYH010000335.1, on the reverse strand, counting down.
TCCGCCGCATGGTGGACTGGGGGGCCGGGCCGCGGGCCGGCATCTTCCTGATCCAGGGGGGCAAAGCGATGGCGGCGATGGACGGCCGGTTCAGCGTCGCCATTGACGACATCAAGAAGGTGGCTGTCCCGGTGCTTCGCCACCGCATCAGCACCAACTTCCAGGCCCAGGCCGAGGGGAAGACCAGCGAGGACATCATCCAGGAGCTGCTCAAGGTCGTCGGTGAGCCGGAAGTCGCCAAGTACGAGCGCCGCAAGCGCTGAGGCATCCGCCGCGCCCCGTTCACCATGAACACCTGGTATCGCGTCTTTGGCCAAAGCGATGTCGAGCCTTCGCCGGCAGCGCTGCTGGCGTTCCTGCAAACGCTCGGCCGCGAGACGGGCGGCAATTTCCGGGGCGACGACCGGGGCTGGTTCCGGGCCGAGCTGCTGATCGATGGGACCGCAGCCGTCGTGGAGCGCTACCTGGCCGACGAGGAGGGCATCCGCGGGGAGTTGAACGCCTGGGCGGCCTGGGTGGAGGCGACCGGCGAGGGCCCCGCGCAGCTTCGCCTGATGGAGCGGCTGATCGGCACCCGGCAGTTGTTCGTGCTTCGCGGCCCGGCCACCGAGCAGGCCGAAGCCCTCTGCCGTTATCTCGCCCGGAGCACAGACGGCGTTTATCAAGCGGACGGTCGGGGATTTTTCGACCCGACCGGCAACCTGCTGGTAGCGGAGGAAGACGAGGGATAACCCCCGGGTTGCAACCGCGGATTAGGAATCACCTCCGTGGGATGTTCGGCCGGCTACAGCTTGGGCGGGTCGGACGGCAGTACCTTCGCCGGCACCATCCGTCTTGCGCAATCCCGCGCCCTAAGGCCCTTGACCTGGTTTCTCCTGTTCGTGTCACCGCGCCACTCGTGGGCCGGGGCCAGGCGCCGGCTGATAAATTTTTACGGATGCTCCGGTTTTGCGCGTCGGATTGCCGATGCAAGGAATGGATCGTGGAGCCGGTCTTCCACGGATGAGGAGTACGCCATGCGAAAGGGATTTCTCGCCGCGCTGGGCACCCTGCTGGCCGGTGCAGGTCTCAGCCTGGCCCAACCGGTGCCTTACCCGGGCACACCCCTGACCGAGGGCTGGCTTGAGCCCGGGGCGGTGCACGGCTTCGTCTCGGACGAGGAGCCGGGGCTGGAGGAAGACTGCCTCCCCCCCGACTGTGGGCGGCCTCCGCTGGTCTGGGCCAGCGCTGAATACCTGCTGTGGTGGGTCAAGGACGGCCCGTTGCCGTTGCCGCTGGTGACGGTCGGAGATCCCGCCGACATCGACCCCGGGGCGCTGGGCCAGCCGGGCACCCGCATCCTGTTCGGCCAGCGCGACCTGCACTACGGCAGCTTCGCCGGCGGCCGTCTTGCGGTCGGCTCCTGGTTGAACAAAAACCGGTCGATCGGCCTGGAGGGGACTCTTTTCCTCCTGGAGCGGCGGAGCGACACGTTCCGCATCCAGTCGGACGCGGCCGGCGCGCCGTTGCTGGCTTTCCCGTTCATTAACCCGACTACCGGGGCTCCGCACGCCGTGCTGATCTCGGAGCCGGCCCCAGGCGAGCCATTGGTCGGTGGCGTGGCCATTGCCTCGTCAAGCCGGCTGTGGGGTGCTGAGGCCAGCGGCGGTGTGACCCTGGTCCGGATGCCCTGCTTCTCGATGGGGGCGCTGGGCGGCTTCCGCTATATGGACCTCGACGAGGACCTGCGGCTCTTCAATCCCACGATCGACCCGGCCGCCGCGGTCATCGAGATTGCCCGGGATCGTTTTGAGACGCGGAACCAGTTCTTCGGCGGCCAGCTCGGCACCTGGTTCGGCTTCCGTTGGCGCCGCTTCACGCTGGACCTGACCGGCAAGTGTGCCCTGGGTACGACGCACCAGGTGCTGAACATCAGCGGCGCCATTACTCAGACCGGCGCGGGCGCTACCACCCCCGGCACGTTCCCCGGCGGTGTCTTCACCCAGCCGACCAACATGGGGCGGTTTACCCGCGGCCAGTTCACCGTGCTGCCGCAGGCCCAGCTCCGGTTGGGGGTGAACCTCCTGAGCAATGTCCAGGCCTACGTCGGCTACGATTTCCTGTACTGGAACAATGTCATCCGGCCGGGCGAGCAAGTCGATCGGGCGTTGAACCTGACGCAAAGCCCGATCTTCGGCACCGGCCAGCTGATGGGCCCGGCCCGACCCACCGTCCTGTTCAACCGCTCGGAATTCTGGGCGCACGGCGCCAACTTCGGCGTGGAGGTGCGGTACTGATCACCGGCCCGGGAAGAACGTTCCTGAAAACGAGCCGGGGCCTGTCCAGGGGATAGTCCTGACAGGCCCCTTGATCTTCCTCAAGTACATCTTGGACGCCTTTGAGGGGCAGCACGCCAGACTCCAAGCCGAGCGGGCGCAGGGAGCCGACCCGGAAGACCCGGACGAGTACCGGGCCGTCAATGTCTTCTGGGTGCCGCCCGAGGCCCGTTGGTCGAACCTCCGCAACCGTGCGAAAGACCCGATGATCGGCAAGATCGTTGACGACGCCATGCTCACCATCGAACGGGACAACCCCTCCCTCAAGGGCGTGCTGCCCAAGGACTATGCCCATCCCCGCCTCGACAAACAGTTGCGGCGGGCGTCGGGGCGGGAGGCGTGGCGGCAGGCTTTCCGCGGGCGCTTGCGGAAGCCCCCTTTGTGAGCAGCCGCGGCTCGGCCGGGCCCAGGGTGGCGTAGTGGGGCATCAGGGGCCGCCCCCGGTCGGCGTGCCGCTCGGGAAGGTCGCCCGGGAGGGCGACGGCGCGGGAGTCGGTCGTGAGGAAGGTCTTCAAGGCCCGGATGGCGCAGAGTTGGGCCTGGGTGAAGTCGTGGCGGCTGGTCGGGCAAGCGTAGGCCGGCATCGACGGCACTAGAGAGCCTCCGATAGCATGGTGGTGGAGCAGCCGACGATGGGGAATTGCTTGAGGGTGCATCGGATTCGGCCTCATGGCGTCCTCTTCCCCCTGTCGCGATTATCTTTCCGCGATCTTATTTGTCCAAGGTCACATTGCGGATCCACACCGTACCGTCAGACCGCGACTCGATATGCAAAAACCGCGGCTCAGTACTCGCGTTAAACACACCAAGCAGGCTCAGGTAATATAAGACAGTGCCGATGATGACGATGACGCCGCCGGCAAGTCGTAACACCCGCAACGGGACCGTTGGACGCTTCACAAGAGCATCGGCCACTCCACCCGCCACGCCTTCGGCTCCTTCAGACACTTGCCAAGAGAAAGCCCGTCCCCAGAGAACCCAGTGCAGCAGCAACAATGGCCCAAACCAGGTCAGAGCGACAACCGGAATGAAGATCAGCCCCCAAGTCAAGATGGCGACAAAACCGAGAAAGAACGGCCCGAGAGCAAGCGTAAGACTGGCGATGCCAATATAGAACCAGATCGAAGGCCGGGATGCACTATCCATGGCGATCTCGCATATGTCGAGCACCTAGCCGAACTGGTCATTACCTTGCGTCGGCGCGAGCTATCGAATGAACCGTTCCGACCGTTCGGACGGCCACCATCACTGACATTACCGCTGGTTGCGGTGGACAATCAAGCGAAAACCCGCGCCATCACTACCGCCCTTGGCGCAGAACCGACTGTCCTCCGGAACCGAACCGCCGATCATCTCATTGCGGAGCGTCGCATCACTGCGGTGATGCTGCGCGATTTCTGCCGAACTTGCCGTTGATGCGGCGTGTCGCGGGCCGCTTCCTCCATCCCGCGGCCCGTTCGAGCGTAGGCAAAATAGCGAACGGGACATCGGCGCGGTACTTGTCTGCGCCGGTGCCGCTCCCGCACGCCGTTTCCGGCCCGGCTGGTTTGACAGCCCCCTTCCCAGCGGCCATAAAGAAAGTGACTCCTAACCGCCCATATCTTGTCCATCACGTATCGCATCCGGCAGGCGGCGGGTCACGGCAGCAGGGAAGGGTCTCATGTTCCGGTACAGCCTTGTGCTTCTCATGGGCCTGTGTACCACGGCCCCGGCGGCGGCATCTTGGGCCGACGCCCTGTTCGACGAAGTTTCCAAGGACTTCGGCTCTGTCCCCCGGGGCCCCGCCCTCACGCACCCGTTCCGCCTCGTCAACAAGACCAAAAGTCCCGTCACCATCCATAGCCTCCGCACCTCCTGCGGCTGCGTCAGCGCGTCAGCCCTCAAGCACAACCTTCAACCCGGTGAGGAAACCAGCGTTATCGTCACCATGGACACCCGCCGCTTTACCGGCATCAAGACCGTCACCGTCTACGTGCAGTTCAGCCAACCCACCTGGGCTGAGGTGCGGCTCTGGGTCCAGGCCAACAGTCGCGAGGATATTACTGTCTCCCCCGACACCCTAGCCTTCGGCCACGTCAAACGCGGCAGCCGACCGACGGCCGTTGCCACCGTCACCTTCCTCGGCGACGGCGCCGCCCGCATCGTGGATGTGACCAGCGACAGCCGTTACATTCAGACCAAGCTGCAAGAGTTGCAGCGCCACGAGGCCGAGGTCAGTTATCAGCTTACTGTCTTGCTCCACGCCGATGCGCCGGCCGGCAAGTGGTACGCCGACATCTGGCTGCAAACCAACAACCCTGCCGTGCCGCGCATCCGTGTCCCCCTGACCGTGGAGATCGATTCGCCCCTCAGCGTCAGTCCCGCCACGGTCTCCCTGGGCCAGATCCGCCTGGGCACCACCGCGGAGCGCAAGGTCATTGTCCGCGGCACCCAGCCCTTCCGGATCACCGCCGTCGAGGGGACCGACAAGCAGCTGACCGTCCGGGACAGCACCGCCGACCGCAAGCCAGTCCACGTCTTGACAATCACCTTTCGACCGGACCGACCCGGCAACCTCGACCGCACCCTGCGTGTCCGGACCGACTTGGAAGATGAGGGGCAGGTCGAGTTTCAAGCTCGGGCCCAGGTAGTGCCTTGATCGGTTTGCCGGTCCGATCCTCTCCCCGTTTCCCCTCGTTAACCAGTGAAATACCGGCGTTAAGCAGAGTTAACGCTCGACTTTACCCTGGCCTTGCTCCCAGTCTGCGTCATCGGCCGGAGGAAGGACCGATCTCCTCATCCGGCAAGTGGTTGCGCCGGCACCTTCAGGGGCCAGGGAAGACCGGCCGGCTTTCCGGGCGACGCGGCATGGTTTGTGCGAAATCATCTTTATTCCACGGCCGCGCTCGCTGGCCAAGGTCTCGGGTTCCTTTCAGCACCCGCGGTGGGGGGAGCGGTAGTTTGCTCACGCTGCCGGCGACCCCGGAACCATGCCGTCCCGGGTTGAGAAAAGCACTGTTGTCTTTCATGCCCTATAGTTCATCAGTCAACGCTGACTGAACCGGCCGACCAATCTCGATACCTTCCGAGAGCGGCGGGACCGGCATCCGATGAATCCTGGCACTGTGGGGAGGTACCTCAGCGCATGTGTGGCATCGTAGGTTACACCGGCTATCGAGAGGCCGAGTCTGTTCTCCTGGAAGGATTGCGCCGCCTGGAATACCGCGGCTATGACAGCGCCGGCCTCGCTACCCTCACCGGTGCCCACCTCCACCTCCGCAAACGGGCCGGACGCGTCGCCGACCTCGCCGAACTCCTCCGCCGCCAGCCTGCCCCCGGATGCACCGGTATCAGCCACACCCGCTGGGCCACCCACGGACCCGCCACCGACGCCAACGCCCACCCCCACCTCGGCGGCCACGGCGATCTTGCCGTCGTCCACAACGGCGTCATCGAAAACTACGCCCCCCTCCGCCAGCAACTCCAGGCCGATGGCTTCGTTTTCCGCAGCGATACCGATACCGAGGTCATCGCTCACCTCATCGCCGCCCACCTTAATGGCGATCTGGTCGAAGCCGTCCGCCAGGCCCTGGCCCAGCTCAAGGGCACCTACGGTCTGGCCGTCATCAGCCGCCGCCACCCCGGCCTGCTCGTCGCCGCCCGCCTCGGCAGCCCCCTGGTCCTTGGCCTGGGGCAAGGAGAGGCCTTCCTTGCCAGCGATCCTGCCGCCCTCCTCGGCTTCACCGACCAGGTTGTCTACCTCGGCGACCGCCAACTGGCCGTGCTCACCCCCGACGATTGGCACCTTCTCAGCTCCGACCGCGCCCCGGTGGCCGCCCGCGTCTGCCGCATCGACTGGGACCCCGGCGACGCCGACAAGGGGGACTTCGAGCACTACATGCTCAAGGAGATCTACGAGCAGCCCGAAGCCCTGGAGAATGCCCTCCGCGGCCGACTCGATGAGGCCGAGGCCAGCGCCCACTTCGGCGGCCTGAACATCGAAAGCCGCCAACTCCGCCAGGCCGAGCGGCTCATCCTGACCGGTTGCGGCACCAGCTACCACGCCGCCTTGGTCGGCGAATACCTGTTCGAGGAATTCGCCCGCATCCCGGTCGAGGTCGAGTACGCCAGCGAGTTCCGCTACCGCAATCCCCCCATCGACCGCAATACCATCGTCGTGGCCATCACCCAGTCGGGGGAGACGGCCGACACCCTCGCCGCCCTCCGCGAATCCAAACGCAAGGGACACCGGACGCTGGCCATCTGCAATGTCGTGGGGAGCACCATTGCCCGCGAGGCCGATGGCGGCATCTACCTGCACGCCGGCCCCGAAGTCGGCGTGGCCAGCACCAAGGCCTTCACCGCCCAGGTCGCTGTCCTGGCTCTGCTGGCATTGTACCTGGGGCGGATGCGTCACCTCTCCAGCCTGCAAGGGGCCCGGATGATCCAGGAGTTACGAGCGATGCCTGACCGGGTCCGGCAGACACTGCACTGTCACGCCACGGTGGAACGCATCGCCCGGAAGTATGCCCATGTTACCAACTGCCTCTACCTGGGGCGGCAGTACCTGTACCCGGTAGCGTTAGAAGGGGCGCTGAAACTGAAGGAGATCAGCTACATTCATGCCGAGGGCTACCCGGCCGCGGAGATGAAGCATGGGCCGATCGCCCTGGTCGATGCCAACACGCCGTCGGTCTTCCTGGTCCCCCGCGGGGCGGTCTTCGACAAGGTGATGAGCAATCTGGAAGAGATCAAGGCCCGGGGCGGGCCGGTCATCGCCGTGGCCTGCGAGGGAGACGACGAGGTGGCCGCGCGGGCCGACGAGGTGATCTACATTCCGGAGGTGCCGGAGTATTTGCAGCCGCTGGTGGCGGTGGTGCCGTTGCAATTGTTGGCCTACCACATTGCCCTGTTGCGTGGCTGCGACGTGGACAAACCCCGCAACCTGGCCAAGAGTGTCACCGTGGAGTGAGCCGGCCGTCCAAGGGAAGGTGCCTCATGCGTATCGTGGTTTATGAAGATCTTGGCGTGGAGAATCTGGAGCCGCTGGCCCTGAGCCGGCCGGCCTTCGACCTGCGGTGCGGCGCTGCGTCGCTGTTGGACCGGCAGCGCCGCTACGCGGCCGCCACGGCGGTGAGCGTCGTCGTGCGGCCGTTCCTGGCCGCGTTCACCGCCCTCCTGCATCCCGAATTGAGTGTCAACGGCCGGGGCGAGCGGTCGGCGTTAGCCGGCCGGTTCGAGGACGGGCTGGCGGCGGGGACGCGGCTGCTGGTCAACGCCCGCTGGCTGCCGCCGGCCGGGACAGTGCCGCCGCCGCGGTCGCCGCACATCGGGTTGGTGGGGGAGCAGGTCGCCTATGTGGCCCTGCCGCCCGAGCCTCTGCCCGACGGCTCCCCTGCGGCGGTGGCCGACTATATCGAGAGCTGTCGGCAACGTCTGCCGGTCCGGGCGGCCGGCGGCCGGATGATCGACTACCTTTGGGACCTGATCGAGGCCAATGTGGAGGCGCTAGAGCAGGATTATGAGGACTGGAAGGGCCACGGTGTGCCGTCGGCGGCAGCAGTAGTAGGGCCGCGGGAGCGGCTGGTGGTGAAGACCGGGGCCCGGCTCGATCCGCTGGTGGCGATCGACACCACGGCCGGGCCGGTGCTGATCGACCAGGGGGCGGTGGTGCGGTCGTTCAGCGTGTTGGAGGGGCCTTGCTATGTGGGGGCAGGGACGCAGGTGCTGGGGGCGCGGGTGCGGTCCAGTGCGTTGGGGCCGTGCTGCAAGGTCGGCGGCGAGGTGGAGGCCAGCATCATCCACGGTTACAGCAACAAGGCGCACGATGGTTTTGTGGGGCACAGCTACGTGGGGGAGTGGGTCAACCTGGGAGCCGGCACCCAAATAAGCGACCTGCGGAATGACTATGGGCCGGTGACGGTCCCGGTGGCTGGTCGGAAGGTGAACACGGGTCTGACCAAGGTGGGGGCGTTCCTCGGAGACCACAGCAAGACGGGGTTAGGAGTGTTGGTGAACACGGGGACAGCAGTGGGTCCATTCGGCCACCTGTTGGCGTCGGGGTCGCTGTTGCCGAAGGAGGTGCCGGCGTTTTGCAGTGTCTGGCACGGGCAGTTGCAGGACCGGGCGGACTTCCGGCAGTTGTTCACGACGGCGGCGGCGGTGCTGCGGCGGCGAGGGCAGGAATGGACGGAGCAGCACGCCGACTTTTTCCTGGCGTTGTACGAGCGGACAGCGGTCTATCGCCGTCAGGTCTTGCGGGAGAGCGAGCAACGCCGCCTTCGCCGCAGCGGCTGAACGCCCCGCTTGATAAGCAGTCCCTACCTTTGGGATCGACTGGAAAAACGGCCCCCCTGGAGGGGCCGTTTTCGTTGGAACACCGCATTATGGCCAGGGTGGAGGCAGACCCGTCTGGTTGGTTCCGGATAATACTCGGCATCCGCGAGCGAATATCCTTGGGACAGCGATCAGTGGTTCCAGCGGCACAGGTGCCGATTGATCGGCGCCGATGGATGGAACCGCCGGTGGATTATTCCCATACAGACGTTGCTACGAGCCCGGAGCGCTGCGGGCCTGGAGCGCCTGTGACGGAGGACATCGCACCTGTCCCCCATTCCGATCCGAAAAAGAAATTGACAATCAGGGTGGCGTGCTCGAATATGCAGGCGTCTCCATGTCTTGATCCGGGCGCCACCAGCCCCGCGGGCCTTCAAACCTGTCGAGGTCTAACCATGTACACCTTCTACTTGATCTGTCTCCTGGTGGGCGCGACCCTGATGATTTGCCAGTTTGTGCTGAGCCTGCTGGGCCTCGGCGACCACCACGACACCGACGCCGGCCACGATTTTCACGGCGTCGGCGGCCATGACATTCACCACGACGTCCACCACGGCAGCCACGACCATCAGACGTCGTGGTTCGTCGGCGTGCTGACCTTCCGCACCATCGTCGCGGCCTTGACCTTCTTCGGCATCGTCGGTCTGTCGGCCTACGGCCGGATGGATCCGGGGCCGAACCTGGCAGTCGCCGCCGCGGCCGGCCTGGGCGCCCTGATGCTGGTCGCCCTGATGATGCGGTCGCTGCACCGGCTCAAGGCCGAGGGGACGGCCCGTATCGAGCGGGCCGTCGGCCAGCGCGGCACCGTCTACGTCCCCATCCCCGGCCAAAAGGCGGGCGTCGGCAAGGTCATGCTCAATCTCCAGAACCGCACCGTCGAGTACCAGGCCGTCACTCCGGACCAGCAATTGCCGACCGGCACCAAGGTCGTGGTGACCGCCGTCGTCAGTCCCGATACCGTCGAGGTCCTTCCTGCCACCGAAAACGGGAGTCCTAGCCATGCTTAACACCTTGTTGCTTGCCCAGGGCCGGCCCGGGGCGCCCGCGTCCGATTTCGATTTCCCCTGGCTGGTGCTGGTGCCGGTCTTCCTGGCCCTCGTCTTCTTCAGTTTTCTGCTGCTGCTCATGAACCGCTACAAGCGGTGCCGGCCCGACCAGATCCTGGTCATCTCCGGCAAGGTGGGCGGCGGCATGGCGTCGCGGCCCATTCACGGCGGAGCGGCCTTCGTCTGGCCGCTCATCCAGGAATACGCCTATCTCAGTCTGGAACCGATCCAGATCGAGATCCCCCTCAAAGGGGCCCTGTCGGCCGAGAACATCCGCGTCAACGTCCCCAGCGTCTTCACCGTCGGCATCGGCACCGACCCCGAGACGATGAACAATGCCGCCATCCGCCTGCTCCACTTGAGCACGGACGAGATCAAGCAGCAGGCCGGCGACATCATCTTCGGCCAACTCCGCCAGGTGATCGCCTCGATGCACATCGAGGAGATCAACCGCGACCGCGACAAGTTTCTGCACAACATCCAGACATCGTTGGAGCCGGAGCTGAAGAAGATCGGCCTGGTGCTGATCAACGTCAACATCACCGACATCACCGACGAGTCGGGCTACATCGAGGCCATCGGCCGCAAGGCCGCCAGCCAGGCGGTCCAGAAAGCCAAGGTCGAGGTGGCCGAGCAGGAGAAGCTCGGCCAGATCGGCGTCGCCGAGGCCGAGCGTGAGAAGGCCATCCAGGTGGCCAACGCCGTCAAGGTGCGCGAGATCGGCACCCGCGAGGCCCTGCGCGACCAGACGGTCCGCATTGCCCAGTTGGAAAAGGAACAGAAGGTCGGCGAACAGACGGCGGCGATGGAGCGCGAGGCCCAGATCAAGGAAGTCCAGCGACAGCAGGCGGTCCGCATCGCTCAGCTGGAAAAGGAGCAGAAGGTCGGCGAGCAGACCGCGGCTTTCGAGCGCGAGGCCCAGGTCAAGGACGCCGAGCGGCAGATGCGCATCGCCATTGCCGAGGCCAACGCCAAGGCGGTCGCCGGCGAGGCCGAGGCCCAGGCCAAGATCGCCCTGGCCCAGGCCCAGCTCCAGGTCAAACAGGCCGAGGCGTACCAGCTCGGCGAGACCCGCAAGCGCGAGGCCGAGGCCGCCGTGCAGGAGGCGCAGAACCGCGCCCTGACCAAGGCCGCTCTGGCCCAGGCCGAGCGCGTCGAGGCGGAGCGGCGGGCGGCGTTGGAAGCGCCGGCCAAGGCGGAGAAGGCTAAGATCATCGTCGAGGCCGAAGCCGAAGCCGAAAAACGCCGTATCGAGGCGGAGGGCCAGGCCCAGGCCATCTACGCCAAGCTCGAGGCCGAGGCCCGCGGCCAGTATGAGATCCTGGCCAAGAAGGGGGAAGGCCTGCGGCGGATCATCGAGGCCTGCGGCGGCGCTTCCCAGGCCTTCCAGATGCTGATGCTGGAGCACCTCGATACCCTGGCCCAGACGGCGGCCCAGGCCATCTCCAACATCAAGTTCGACAAGGTGGTCGTCTGGGAAGGGGGCGGGGCCAACGGCAACGGTACGACCAGCACCGCCCACTTCTTGCAGAGCATGGCCCGAGTGCTGCCGCCGATGATGCAGGTGATGAAGGACATCGGCGGCATCGAGATGCCCGAGTATTTGGCCCGCTTCGCCCCGGAGGGCCGGTCGGCTGCCCCGACCTCGCCGGAGCACCATGACGGCCCCCAGGTGGTTGCGACAGCCAAGGACGAATCCGACGCGCCGCCGCCCAAGGGGTGAACATCTTCTTCGCCGCTTGCAGCTTAGTGCTCGCCTCGGCGAGGCGAGCACTAAGCTGCAAGCGGTCACCTCGGTCACCGCCAGTGGAACACCTTGAGGATGTTCGAGAAGTGGTCGGTCCAGACGCCGACCGCGGGGTTCTTCTTGTCCTCCAGCGGCTCCCAGCGCGGCTTGCCGCTGGCCCGCTTCAACTCCAGCAGTCCGCCGAAGTCTTCCTTCTTGCGCGCCATAATCACCCAGGTTGAGGCGGCCTTCTCGGGGATGTCGTCGTCCCCGTCCGTCTGCACATAACCCACCAGGGGCGGCTCAACGGCCTCGGCCAGGTTGGCCAGGACCGGCTCCAGATTGAGGTGGCGGTTGGAAATGTGGAAGACCAACACGCCGTCGTCGGCCAGCTTCTTCAAGTAAATCTCCACCGCCTCCTTGGTGATCAGGTGCATGGGGATGGCGTCGGAGCTGAAGGCGTCGATGACCAGCAGCCCGTACCGATGGTGGTGGCGCTCATTCTTCTCGTCCTGGATCTCCTCCTTCAGCCGGACGCGAGCGTCGCCGAGGACGATCTCCACCTGGGCCCCGCGCTCTCGGGCATCGGAGACGTAGGTGAAATAACGGGGATCGGTCGCGATTTCCTTGACAGCCTTGTCGATGTCGTAAAAAGTGACCTTCTGGCCAGCCTCGGCGAAGCTGGCCATGCTGCCGGTCCCCAGGCCGATGACGGCGTAGTGCTCCTTGCGCTTGGGCCCGCGGAACTCCCGCATGATCTGGCCCATTGGTCCGGTGCGGTGGTAGTACGTCAGCGCCTCGCGGGTCGGCTCGACCCACTCGTCCTGGATCGCCGCCCAGTAACAGACGGTCTGACTGGGGTCGGCCGAGGCCAGCAGCGGGAAGTAAGTCCGCACCGTCAGCAAACGCGAGCGGTTGTCCCAGCGGTAGCGCTGCGTGCCGTGCAGCGTGGTGCCGTGGACCAGTTTGCGGAACTGGCCCTCCTCCTCCACTTTAAGCACGCCGAAGAAGCTCCGCTCTTGGCGGATGATGTCATTGTTGGCGCGCTCCACGAAGCCATGAGCCAGCAAGATGGCGCCGACCCCCAGCGCCAGCCGCAGCGGCCGGTCCACGAACAGGTAGCACAGGACCACCGGCACCCCGTAACGGATGATCTTGGCAAAGGCCCCCTCGATCTGCTCGCCATAATTCTCCAAGAAGTTATCCAGCCGGCTGGTGTCCTCCCAGACAAAAAGGCGAAGCTCATGGAGCTTGAGCTGAATGAGGATCAACCCTGAGATAAGGATCAACGACAGCACCCCCAGAGCGGCCGGGTAGCCAAAGTCCTTGAAGAAGGCCTCGCGGCTCTTGTCCTCGTTGGGATCGCGCGGCAGGAGCATCAGGGCCAGGATCATCGCCAGGGGATACTCGACAATACCAACACTGGTGAAGATCAGCGGGGCGACCAGGGCGTTGAAGACGCCGCCCAGCACGCCGCCGACCGACATCAGCAGATAGTACTCAGTCAGGTGGCTGGTGGACGGCCGGCGCCGGGCCAGCTCGCCGTGGCAGACCATGGCAGCGACGAACAGTACGAGCAGGTGGATGCCGATCTTCCACACCAAAGCGCTGAAGAAGAAACTCCGCCCGGGGATGTTCGACATCATCATGAAGACCAACAACAGGAGCAAAAGCGGCAGTGCCACTACCATCGCCTTGTGGATGAAGCCGGGCAGCCGTGAGAAGACCAGAATGAAGCTGAGCAGGTACAGGCCCAGCGGTAGCACCCACAGTAGCGGGATGGCGGCCACGTCGGTGGTGATGTAGGTGGTTGCCCCCAGCATCAGGCTGCTCGGTACGAAGGCCAGTGCCACCCAGTGCAGCCGTTCCAGCGGGGTGACGGCCGTCTCCAGCGGCCGCGGCCCGGGTTCAGGGCGGGGACGGCGGCCGGGACGGGCCGGGGCAGGTCGGAGCGGAGGGGGCGGCGTGATGCCGGTGGAGCCGCGCGGGCCCGGCTCGAGCTTGGCCCACTTCCCTTCCTTCTTCCCCTCCGCCTCGGCCGGGGCAGTGGTCCCCGACGTCCAGACCAGGGCGGCACAGCCCAGCGTGAGCACGGCCAGCGCCCCATAGCCGAGCGACCAGTAGACGCTCTGTTGGGCGACGTTGAAGTGCGGTTCGACCAGGGCGGGGTAGGCGACCAGGGCGAGCATGCTGCCGAGGTTGCTGGCTCCATAGAGGAAGTAGGGGTCCCGGGCTGCGGGGTGGCCGGTGCTGGCGAACCACTTTTGCAGCAGCGGGGCGCTGGTGGAAACCACAAAGAACGGCAAGCCGGCCGTGATAAAGAGCAACCCGAGCACAGCGGGCACGGGGTTGGCGTCGGCCCGGGGGGCCCAGGTCTCGGCCACGCTGATGGGCAAGACGACCACCGGAATGAGCAGCACGACGGCATGCAGCAGGATGCGGGCCCGCAAACTGAGCCAGGTGGTGGTGGCGTGGGCGTAGGCGTAGCCCAACAGCAGCACCGCCTGGAAGAAGACCATGCAGGTGTTCCAGACCGCCGGCGTGCCGCCGAGGTGCGGCAGCATCATCTTGCCGATCATCGGCTGGACCAAAAACAGCAGCGTGGCGCTAAGGAAGAGTGTGAAGGCAAAGAGGCCGAGCATCAGCACGGGAGGGAGCAGCAAGGGAGAACCTCCGCACGAAGCCGTTTCCAGGGACAAAGCGAACAGGTCCTATCATCCTAAGGGAGTCGGTGGAGATTGGAAATGGAAAACCAAAGAGGGGTCTCGTTCGGCAAAGGACACGGCGGGGGAAGCAGGCGTTCGGCCGGGCCTACCTCCGGAGAGCGAACGCTAAGACCCCGGCCGGTCAGCCGGAACCCTGGCACTCCGCCACCCTGTCGTTCGGGCTGGCCGGGGCGGAGTCTGCAAAGTCCCGCTGCCGGCGCTTCGCCCCAGCCAGCCACGCTCGATCACAGGGACATCATCCGCGGTCAGGACTCGATCACGGCCAGGATATCATCCTCGGTCATGATCAGGTATTCTTCCCCGTCCAGGGTGACTTCGCTGCCGGCATAGGAGGAGAACAGGACGCGGTCGCCCTCCTTGACCTGGAAGGGGGCCCGCTTGCCGCTCTCCAGCAACTTGCCCTCGCCCAGGCTCAGCACCTTGCCCTGCTTCGGTTTCTCCTTGGCGGTGTCCGGTAGGACAATGCCGCCGGCCGTCTTTTCCTCGGCCTCCAGGCGCTTGACCACGATCTTGTCGTTGAGGGGGACAACTTTCATGTTGCGATTCGCTCCTTCTTGCTGGAACAGGTCGCCCCGGCCGCCGGCAGGTCAACCGCTGCCGTATGAGCGCACCAGGGCGCGGACCACAGTGTACAGGACCACGTTCTTGCTGACCGGCTTGGGGATGACGCTGTACGCGCGGGCCTGGTAAGCCTGGCGGATCAACCTCTCGTCGGGGTCGGCCGTGACCAGGATGCAGGGCAAGCAGGCATTGATCTGTCGCATCAGGCCCAGCGTCTCCAATCCCGTCAGCGTCGGCATGTGCATGTCGAGCAGGGCCAGATGGACCGCCTGCTCTCGGACGATATCGACCGCTTCCTCCCCCGAGGACGCCAGGAACGTCCGGAACCCTTCCGGCTCCATGATGTCCCGCAGGGCTTCTCGGCAGCTGCGGTCGTCATCGGTTATGAGGATAGAGTACTGCTGGGGGTGTGACAGTACCGTCATGCCGCTCACCTCGTCCGGCCGTCCTCTCAAGGCCCGGCGGCACGATCCCCGGGAGGTTTCCCCCCACTTACCAGGGGCGGGGTAGCAAATCACGTACCGGCAGGGGGTCGTCCGCGGGTCAGGAGTTCTAACCCCTTCTGTTAATAGATCATCCGTTGGAAAAGAAATCAAGCCGCAGTTGGCCGGTCCCTTCCCGATGCCGGCCGACCTGCCAGTGTATCCGGTGGCTCTGCCAATGTGACAGGGACGGGCCGGCCGGGGGAACCATTCAAGGGGGCGGGGGATAATCCTTGTCAGAGGTGAAAAGCGGGACGGAAGGCAGAACCGCCGGGGGACTGCCCGCGCCTGACCGCGGCACGGGCAGCCCCCGCTGCGGCCATATCGGGACCGTTGGCTCAGCTGCCGGTGGTGCTGCCGACAGCCGTGCCGACGGTGGTGAAGGTGGCGTTGGCGTTGTTGCCGAGCGTGCCGATAGCCGCCAGGCAGACGACGATGATCAACGCCAGCATGACGGCGTACTCGACCGCGGTCGGGCCGTCTTCCTGCTTCAGGAACTCAACGACGTGCTGTGCGAACTTGCGCATGACCCTGTTCTCCTTTTGAGAACTTCACAGAGACGATGGGACAATGGGCCGGTCTTTGACCGGATTTCCACACACAACGGGCGATTCGGAACGGACATGGACGGGCAGTCGTTCCCGGGGAGAATCAGGACATTGGCGATGGGATTCAAGAGGGGAACGAAGCAAAAGTAGATCACCGCGCGGGGATTGTCAAATAAGCACGCAAGAAAAAATGGGCGGCCTGGTCCCCGGCCCTCAAGGCATCATCTCGCCGAGCGCCTCATCCCAGTCAGGCCAGGGCTGGGCGGGGAAAAGGGACCGCCACCGGCTGCTGTCCAGCGACACATCGCGCGGCCGGGGCTCTGCGGCGGGGAAGCTGGCGCGGGCGGCGGGGACGATCACCGAGGGGTCCAGTCCCAGCGCTGCGGCCAGCCGTTGGCCCATCTCCAGCCGGCTGAGGCGCTCCGGCCCGCCGAGGTGGATCAGGCCGGTGAAGTCGGACACGGCCAGTGCCGCCAGCGCCTGGGCGGCGATGAGCAGGGCCAGCGGCGTCCGCCATTCATCGGCGAACAGGTGCAGCGGCCGGCGCTCGCGCAGGGCGGCTAGCTGCTCGTCGAAGAAGGAAGGCCGGCCGGCCAGCGTCGGCCCAAATAGCAGGCTGACGCGTGCCACCGCACCGCGGGGGGTTGCCAGCACCGCCTGCTCTGCGGCCAGCTTGGTGCGCCCGTAGATGGAGAGCGGGGCCGGTGTATCCGTCTCGGTGTACCAGCCCTTTTCGCCGTCAAAGACCAGGTCGGTGGACACCAACAGCAGCCGCGCCCGCATCCGATCGGCCCATTCCGCCAACCGGGCGGTACCGTCGATGTTGACCTGTTCGGCCCGCTGGGGGTCGCGCCGGCAGTCGGCCACATTCGCCATCGCCGCCGCATGGATCACCACATCCGGCCGGGCCGCACCGAAGGCGCGGGCAACGCCGTCTGGGTCGGCCAGGTCCACCGGCCGCAGGGGAACACCGAGAAGGGAGCCGGTGCGTGAGCCGCTCCAGGCGATCACTTCCCGGCCCTGTTCCTTGAGCACGCGCAGTAGGTAGGCGCCGAGCTGCCCGCTGGCGCCGGTTATGAGGAAACGCATAGGTCGGCGCCTCGCTCAGTCCTTCCCGTCGCGGAGAACCTTCCTCAGCCGGGGCGCGGAGCAGGCTACCGTCGCGGAACCAAAGCGGCCTTCCCCAACCGGTCGTTTTGCGCAAGGCCGATCCATACATCCAAACCAGAGCTCCCGGCCGAACCCGGCGCCGCCTCGTCACCGGTTGTTGTCGTTGAGGGAAGTTTGAGTCTACTGCGGCCGGGGAGGCGGGTCAACGTCGCCGCCCTGGTTCGGGGAACCATTGCGGGCCGCCGGCTGTTACCTTTTTGGATTTTTTCTTCGTAATAGAGATAATAGGGACACCAGCGGTCGGGACCGAAGCAAGGGGCATGACTCTGAACCCAGTGGAGGTCTGTCCATGAGCGCCCCGACAACCTGTCCCCAGTGCGGCGCGGCTTTGCCGCCCGAAGCTCCCGCCGGCCTGTGTCCCCGCTGCTTATCCGAAGCCGGCCTGACCGACCCCTCGCACGAGGCCAGCGTCCCGATCGCGGACCGAGAGACCCTGCCGCCGGCCGACCCCGCCAACGCCGACGCCGGCCAGCCGCCACAGAGCGAAGCGAGCGAACAGCCCGGCAGCCTCATCGCCGGCCGCTACAAGCTGCTGGAACAAATCGGCGAAGGGGGCATGGGCACTGTCTGGATGGCCGAGCAGCAAGAGCCGGTCCGCCGCAAGGTCGCCCTCAAGATCATCAAACCCGGCATGGACAGCCGCCAGGTCATCGCCCGCTTCGAGGCCGAGCGGCAAGCCCTGGCCCTGATGGACCACCCCCACATCGCCCGCGTCTTCGACGCCGGCACCACCCCCAGCGGCCGACCCTACTTCGTCATGGAACTGGTCAAGGGCATCCCCATCACCGACTATTGCGATCGCAACAAGCTCAGCCTGCGGCAAAGGCTGGAGCTGTTCGTCCAGGTTTGCCAGGCGGTGCAGCACGCCCATCAGAAGGGGATCATCCACCGCGACCTGAAGCCGTCCAACGTCCTGGTGGCCTCGTTTGATGGTCGGCCGGTGGTCAAGGTGATTGACTTTGGCGTGGCCAAGGCGACCGGGGGGAAGCTGACCGACAAGACGATGTACACCGCTTTGGGGGCGGTAGTCGGCACCATTCAGTACATGAGTCCAGAGCAGGCGGAGTTGAACAACCAGGACATTGACACGCGCAGCGATGTCTATTCGCTGGGGGTGTTGCTGTACGAGTTGTTGACAGGGACGACGCCGTTGGCCTTGGAGCGGGTGCGTGGTTCGGCGATGGTGGCATTGTTGATGGCCATCAAGGAGGAGGAGCCGGAGCGGCCGAGCACGCGCTTGAGTCATTCGGGGGAGGCGTTGGCGCGGCTGTCGGCGCAGCGGCAGATGGAGGGTGGGGCGTTGGTGGCGGCGTTGCGGCGGGAGCTGGACTGGGTGGTGCTGAAGGCGTTGGAGAAGG
>DATLYH010000334.1:0-14549 GCA_035575035.1 Gemmataceae bacterium | reverse complement strand
GACCGGCCGGCGGACGCCCGCCGCTCACCGGGCCGGCCGCCCCCTCCGAAGATTGCGACGGAGCCGCCGCGAGTCATTCCGCCCGATACAGGGTTTGTAATAATAGGATGGGGAGGTAAGTCCCTGGACGGCCGAAGGAGCAGGGTGCAGCAATTCTCCCCGTGGCCGTCTGGAGTGATGCGGACCCTGGGCGATAGCCGATGTCGATTACAGCGCCGGAATGCTCCGGCTCAACCGTAGGGAGGTAACAGCCGTGTGGACCAACCTGAGCAGAAAATCCTACGGCCTGCTGGCGCTGGCGCTGGCAGGGACGGCATTCTTTGTGGCGACGGAGCACGCGGCCGGTCAAGGCCAGATCGGCGGGGGAGGCCGGACCGGGGGCACAGGCATTGGCGGTGGCTTCGGTGGCGGCGCGAGCATCGGCGGTGGCGGCTCCTTCGGCGGCGGGGGCACTTTGGGCGGTGGGGGCTCCTTCGGGGGCGGAGGCTCCTTCAGCGGTGGCGGTACATTCGGTGGCGGCTCCTTCAGTGGCGGCGGCACCTTTGGCGGCGGCTCCTTCGTTGGCGGGACGTTCGGCAGCGGCAACACCAATCCCACGACCGACGGCACCCCGCTGGTCACAGGGGGAGGCATGGCCGGACAGACGGGCATCCCACGGGCCGGCACTACCGCAGGCCCAACCACGCTCAACCCCTTCGCGGCCTTCTACGCCAACCCGCTTGCCGACGGCCTGCCCAACGGCGCGATGTCGAGGGGCTTTGGCACCCCGATTTATAGCGCGACCACCGGCACGATCGGCGTCGGCGGCGTCACCGGCGTCGGCGGTGTCCGTGGTGTCGGCGGCGCTGCCGGCTTTGGCGGCGTTGGCAGCGGGCTCGGGACAGGCGGCACACTGGGCACGCTCGGCACAGCCGGAGGCCGGGTCGGCGGCTTGACCGGTATGGGTGGCCTGACCGGGCTGGGCGGCCTGGGAGGTACCAGCTTGGGCAGGACCGGCCTGGGGGGGACTGGCCTGGGAGGCACCAGCCTAGGCAGAACGGGCCTGACCGGCCGGGCCGGGATCACCACTACCGGCGGTTTGACCACCGGCGGTTTGACCACCGGCGGTCTGACCACCGGCGGTGGCGTCTTGGGGGCATCGAGTGTCGGCATGCGGCGGGCCCCCTCCTATGCCACCAGCCTGGGCTTTCCTCTCGTCACCCGGGCCACGTCCCAGCTGCGGACCGACGTGCAGCAGGTCATTAGCCGTTCCAGCCGTCTCCCTTCACGCGGCAATATCCAGGTGGATGTGGAAGGCTCCGTCGTCGTGCTCCGAGGTACGGTGGCCGACGAGCATGAGCGCCGACTGACCGAGGCCGTGGTCTATCTGACTCCTGGGGTGCGCGAGGTCCGCAACGAGCTGCAAGTAGCCGGCGCGTCGGCCACCCCGGCATCGCCGCCGTAACGACCGCGACCCGGCAGGCAGCAGGCGCTTCTTTGCGGCATCGGGAAGGCTGGGGGCACTCCGGCCTGGTAGTGCCTTGACTGCGGTGACCCGGTGCTGTAGCCTCTTCTCAACCGTTTCCCCAAGCAACCAGACCCAAGGCCCGAGGCCCGGGGTGCGTGCGGGCAAAGGCCCACCCCTGGCCGATACCCATCCCCCTGCGGCCAGAGGCGCGATGCCCGTTGAGGCAAGAACATGCCCCTGCGTGTCGTCCAATGTCCCTGGTGCGGTGGCACTGTCGAGCTGCATCGCGGCAAGGAGTCAGCGCCGTGCCGGCGGTGCGGCGCCACAGTCACCCGGGAGGACCTGCGCCGTGCCGATGCCCAGACGGCGGGGCGCTTCGTCAACACCACCCCGCTACGGCTCGGCATGACGGCCCGCTTCGACGGCAAGGAGTACGAGCTGATCGGCCGCATGGTCCTCGGCATGATCGAGGAAGGGGTCACTTACTTCTGGGACGAGTTCGTCCTGGTCGGGCCGGACGGCCAGGTCCTCTTCGTGGAGTATGATGAGGGGCGGTGGCTGCGGATGGAGCCGTTCACTCCCTGGAAGCCGCTCACCCCGGCACAGGCCCGGAAACTCGTCGTCGGCTCGAGCTTCTCTCCCGGCAAGGGCCCCCCGGCCACGGTCAACCTGGTCAGCCGGGCGACCGTCCACCGGATCGAGGGCGACCTCCCCTGGCCGGCGCGGGTCGGCGACGCGCGGGACTACTGCGACGCCCAGAGGTTGAACGAACTCTATGCCGTCGAATGGGACGACGAAGAGGTCGAGTGCTTCCGAGGCCGGCTCCTGTCTCGCCGCGAGGTCTACGAGGCTTTCGGACTGAAGGAGGAGCTGGCCGCCCTCGACGCCCAAGAGCGGCACGGCCGGTCGATGATGTACTTCGCTTGCTGTTGCCTGGGGCTGGCGCTGATGGCGTTCATCCTCTGGGCTGTTTCGGGGCACGGCAGGGTGGTCGGCCGGGGGCGGGCTCGGGCGGAGGCAATCGTTGGCCCGGACGGCCTCCGCTTCGGGCCGCTGGAGCTGAGCCCGGACCAGCGTGTACATCGACTGACGGTCTACAGTGCGCTGACCCAACCGTCCGCCTGGGTCAACGGCACCCTCCGCCGCGACGACGGCACGGAGCAGGCCAAGGACGTCCCCACCGGCACGCTTGAAGCGCCGGACGCTGCCAGTTCCTGGAGCACGTTCCCTGTCCAGGGGCACCAGGATTTCGTGGTGCGGCAGGGTGGCCCTTACTATATGTACCTGACCGTGCAGGGGGTCGGTGCCGCCGGACCGCCCGGGGCCGCCCCCCCGGTTAACCTTCCTTCCAATGTCGGGTTCGAAGTGCGGTCAGGACTGCTTTATCCGGGTTACCTGCTGGCCTACGCCCTTGGCCTGTTGATCGGAGGGGCCGCCTTCCTGATCGTCGGGGCGGTGTTGAAGTGGCGGGCAGAATGCTGACCGGCACCGGCCGAGGAGGGAGCGCGTGTACAAGGCTTACTGGTGGGTGACGGGCGGCCTGGCGGCCGGGCTGCTGCTGGCCGCCCTGACCTCGTACTTCGGCTGGGGCTTGTCGCCGGAAGCCAAGGCAGGAGCCCAGGTGGCTAGCGTCCGCGTCGGCAGTAGCCATCCGCGCGGTTTGGGCGGGGGGTTCCGCTTCGGGAAGTAATGGGCCGACGGGGCCGTTCCCCGGGCCCTGGACCTTGTCGGAGGCGCAGGCGATGAGACGGATCCTTGTCTTGGTCGGGGCGTCGGGAAGTTTGCTGATCGTGCTGGCGGCGGCAGCCGCGGCCTGGGCGCAGGATGCCGGCAGCGCGGCGCCGCCAGTCCGCTGGCATCCCGACTCACTCCTCATGGCGATCGTCTCCACGGTGATCTTCGGCGGTATCGGCATCGTGCTGGCGATCATCGGCTTCGAGGTGTTCGACCTGATCACCCCCTTCAAGCTGAAAGCGGAGATCTGCGAGAAGCAGAACGTGGCCGTCGCCATCCTCTGCTCGGCGATGATCCTGGGCATTTGCATCATCGTGGCAGCGGCCGTGCTCTGAGCGGTCGGGGGAGGAGTGTGCCGTGGAAGTCTCCCAGGGAATCAACGGCCCGGGCGCCGCTGCCGAGGCGGAGGAAATGCCGGCAACCGGCCCGGCACCGGCAGACCCGGCCCGAGAGCGCCGCGAAGCCCTGACCCTGCTCGCCTCGGTCGTCGCTGTGGCGGCCTGCGGCCTGGTCTACGAGTTGCTCATCGCCACCGTCGCCACCTACCTGTTGGGCAGCAGCGTCACCCAGTTCTCGGTGGCCATCGGCGTCTTCCTCGGCGGCATGGGCCTGGGCTCTTACCTGTCCCAGCGCGTCCGCCAGGGGCTGCTTGACACCTTTCTGATTACCGAGCTGGCCCTCGCCGCCCTAGGCGGGGGTTCGGTGGCGCTCTTGTTCGCCACGTACCGGGCCGGCTTCCTGTACTGGCTGGCGCTGTACGGCTCCCTGATCGGGGTGGGCGCCCTGACCGGCCTGGAATTGCCGCTGCTGACCCGCCTGTTGAAGCGCTACGGCACGCTCCGCGCCGTCATCGCCCAGGCGCTGTCGTTCGACTACGTCGGCGCCCTAGCCGGCTCGCTGCTCTTCCCCCTGGTGCTGCTGCCGACGCTGGGCATGATGCGCACCGCCTTGCTGGTCGGGCTGGTCAACCTTGCCGTGGCCGGGTGGAACGTGCAGGTCTTCGGAACCCAGCTGCGGCACCCGCGCAAACTACTGACGGCCTGTGCCGGCATCGCGGCCGTGCTGGCGGGGGGCTTCGTCTTCTCCTTGCAGGTCGTCAGCCTGCTGGAGGGCCGGCTCTACGAGGATGAGATCATCCACGCCGAGCAGACGCCGCATCAGCGCATCGTCATCACTCGCTGGCACGATGACATCCGGCTCTACCTGAACGGCCATCTGCAATTCTGCGCCCTGGACGAATACCGCTACCACGAGGCGCTGGTGCATCCGGCCCTGGCGCTGGCGCCAGCGGCGGAGCGGGTCCTGGTCCTGGGCGGCGGCGATGGGCTGGCGGTCCGCGAGGTGCTCAAACATGAAGGGATCAGGCAGGTCATCCTCGTGGACCTCGACCCGCGCATGACCGAACTGGGGCGGACTTTCCCCGCCCTGGCCGATCTTAACCAACAGGCGCTGCACCATCCGCGCGTGCAAATCGTCAATGCGGATGCCTTCCGCTTCCTCCAGGAGGGGGCCGAGCTGTACGATGTCATCCTGGCCGACCTCCCCGACCCGAGCGCGGATGTGCTGGCCAAGCTCTATTCGCGGGAGTTCTACCGGCTGGTGCAGCGCCGCCTGGCCGAGGCCGGAATCTTCGCCACCCAGGCGACCTCCCCCTACTTCGCTCGCGATGCCTTCTGGTGCATCCAGGCGACAATCGAGGCGGCCGACCTGAAGCCGGTGCCTTACCACGTCTACGTGCCGTCATTCGGCGAGTGGGGGTTTGTGCTGGCGGCCCGCCACGCGCTGGCACCAGAAGCCGCCCAACTCCGGGTGCCGACGCGCTACCTGACGCCGGAGGCGCTGCGAGGGATGTTCGCCCTGGGCAAGGACGTGAGCCGGGTGCCGGTGGAGGTGTCCACGCTCGACCGGCCGGTGGTGCTGACGTATTACCTGAACAACTCCAGGCAGTTGGCTCGGATGGAGGCGGGCGGCCGCTGAACGGCACCGGTCCGCGCCCCGAGAACGGGCAGGGACATGATCGGCAAGCATCTGCTGGCAGACTTCTACGGCATCGCGGCGGCCCGGCTCGACGCCGCCGACCTGCTCGCCGAGTGCCTGTTGACGGCGGCGCGCTGCTGCGGGCTGACGCCCCTGGCGCCGCCCCTGCTCCACCGCTTCCCTGCGGGCGGCGTCACCGGCGTGCTGCTTTTGGCCGAGTCGCACATTGCCCTGCACACCTACCCGGAGCACGGCTACCTGGCTCTGGACATTTTCTCCTGCGGTCCCGGAGACCCGCAGGAGGCGCTGGCCTGCTTCCGCCGGGTACTGCAGCCGGCCCGGGAATCGGTCACCTGCACCAGCCGCGGCAGCGAGGTGACGCCATGAGCACCGCCGCCGCACCGGCTGCGCCCCCGGCCGGCTTCCGCTGGCTGGTCAGCCCGCGCTACGACCTGTTCTTCTTCATCGGCAGCTGCGGGTTGACCCTGGCCTTCTACGGCCTGTACTGCGGGGCGTACCATCTGGGTTTTTTCCTCCAGGGCGACAGCATCCTGATCACCTACTTCGTCTTCACCGCCCTGTTTGATCATCCCCATATCTTCCAGACTTTCTCCCGCACCCACTACGACCGGCAGGAGTTCGCCCGGCGACGGGGATTGTACACCTGGGGCATTGCCGGCTTCGTCGCGGCCGGGTTCGCCGTCGCCGCCCTGGGGTATGAGGCCCATCTGATCGTGCTGGCCGCCGTCTACGGCACCTGGCACATCATCCGCCAGCACGCCGGTATTATGAAGGCGTACAAGGTCCTCAACCACGATCTGGAGCCGATCGACAACTGGCTGGACGGTCTGACTTTCTACACCGGCATGTTGGCCTGCCTGTTCAACGACTACTGCGACCTCCGCGGCCCGGTTGTGATCTACCGCGACCTGCAAGCCCGCTTCCCCTCGCTGCCGCCGCACCTTGGCGAGCGGCTGTGGGATGTCTTCCTGGTGTTGCTCGTGCTGCTCGGGGCCCGGCAGACCTGGCGGGTCATGGAGGGCAAGCCGCTCAATGTTCCCAAGCTCCTCCTGATGGCAGCCGCCCTTTCGACGCACTACTTCGTCTTCTTCGCCACCGCTACCCCCTTCCTGGTCGCCGAGGCGCTGGAGACAGTCTACCACGATGTCCAGTACCAGGGCTGGATCATGTACTATCAGCGCAAGCGCTTCCCGGCGGTCAAGGGGGTCGTCGCCCGGTGGTTCGTGATCGCCCTGCTCTACGGGTTGGCGGTCGGCGTGATCGAGGTGCTCGGCCTGATGCACCGGGGCTACGCGGCGTGGCTGTTCGTGCCCTTCTCCATGCTGGTGCTGTTCCACTACTACGTGGACGGCCTGGTGTGGCGCTTCCGGGATTATCCCGAGCTGCGCGCCCTGTTGTTTGGCAAGCCGTCGGTCTGAGGCAGTGTCGCGGCCGTCATTCCTTCGTCAACTGTGCTTGCAATTCAAATCCCTCGGCGCGAGCCACATAGGTGGCGCAGGTGATGTCGCCGACCACGTTCAACGTGGTGCGGCACATGTCCAGCAGCCGATCGACCCCGATGATGATGGCGATCCCGTCGGGCGGCACGTTGACCGCCAGGAGCACCATGGCCAACAGCGGGATCGAGCCGCCCGGTACCCCCGCGGCGCCGATGGCGGTCAGGACCGCCATGACGATGACGATCATCTGCTCGACCAGGCCGAGGTCGCGGCCAAAGACCTGGGCCAGGAAGAGCACCACCACCCCTTCGAACAGGGCGGTGCCGTTCATGTTGCAGGTCGCGCCCAAAGGGAGTACGAAGCCGGCGATCTGCGGCGGCACCCCCAGCTCTTCTTCCGTTACCTTGATCGACGTGGGAAGCGTAGCGTTGCTGGAGCTGGTCGAGAAGGCGGTGACCACGACCGTCCACACCTTGCGGAAGAACACCAGCGGGTTCAGCCGGGAGAACCCCGCCACCAGCAACGAGAAGACGCCGAAGAAGTGGATCGCTAGCCCCAGCAGGACGGTGAAGACGAACCAGCCGAGCGACAGCAGGATGTCGAAGCCAAAGACCGCGGTCACGTTGAAGAGGAGGGCGAAGACGCCATAAGGCGCCAGCCGCATCGCCAGGCCGATGATCACCAGCATCAGATCGTTGACACCGTCCAGGATTCGGAGAAGAAGACGGGCTCGCTCCGGGTCAATGACCGTCAGGCCGACGCCGATGAGCAGGGCGAAGAAGATCACCGCCAGCATGTCTCCCTCGACGGCGGCCCGTAGCGGGTTGCGCGGCACGATATTGATGAAGGTATCGATACCGAATCCGCCAGCGCGGGCCGTCCGTTCCCGCGCCTCGCCGCCGTAGGTCGCCAGCAGCCTTTCGCGCTTGTCCTCCGGCAGACCTTCCCCCGGACGGATGGTGTTAACCAGTGCCAGCCCGATGACCACGGCGATGGTCATGGTCATTATGAAGTAGCCGAAGGTCCGGACCCCGACCCGCCCCAGGCTGCGCAGGTCGCCCAGCCGAGCCACCCCCGCCGCCAGCGAGGCGAAGACCAGCGGCACCACGGTCAGGATGAGCAGGTTGAGGAAGACCTGGCCCACCGGCCGCGTTACGTACTTCATGACGATTTCCAGCAGCGGCGTTGGGGGAGATTCGGCGGCAAGGCGCAGCGCGCCCCAGGGGAGGTTGGCGGGGAAGCCGGCCGAGGGGGCGACGGCCAGCACGCCGACCGCCTCGGTCCGCGGCGGCGGGGATGGGAAGAGCAGGCTGGCCGCGATGCCGCACCCCGCCCCCAGGACCAGACCGAGCAGGATCTTGGTATGCAGCGACATTCCCCGCGCCGGCGCCTCGGTCATCAGTTACACTCCCGATGTCCCGGTCATTGTGCCATCCGGGGTGGCTGGGACGGAGCGCAACGACGCCCCCGGCCACCCAACTGCCCTGCGCATGATAGCCGCTGCCTCTGCCCGGAGAGAAAACAAAAAGGGCCCGCTGCTCCGGGGAAGCGGCGGGCCTTTGGGAGACCAGTGGTTCATTGCTCAACGGTCAGCCGGATGGCGGGACTGGCATAGCTGACCTTGACCACGAAGTTGATCGACACATGGGCCAGCACGCAGATCGGTACATCCGCGATCGGCGCCGCCTTGGGGTCGGCCCGGAGCACGATATGGCCGGTGTTGCCGCTGCCGAGCAGGGTCTTGCTCTTCTCCTCGACGATGGTCACGCCTGGTGGCAGCGGATTGCCAAAGACACCCCCCAGGTGGCGCAACAGGATGTCCAGTGACACCCCCTTGTCATAATCCGGCCGCCGATGAATGGTCACGTCGAGCCGCGCCTCCTGGCCGGGCTTTAGTCGGACCTCGGCGGGCGTCACTTCTACCTTGAGGATGTCTGACGGCTCGGTGACGGCCACGGTCTGGAGGTTGACATCGAAGCGGCCCCGGCCGCCGCCCGGCAGGTAGATCTCCTCGTTGGGCGTCGCCGTCCGCACCAGGATCTCCTCCTTGCTGTCGGGCAGCTTGACGGCGGCCGTGCCGATCACCTCGACGTTGGCCGCGTCGCGCGGGGCGTCCGGGGCAGCGGTCAGGACCAGCACGCCCTGGGTCATCGTCGGCGGGATGGTCAGCGGGTTGACCGTCACTCCCTGCGGCAGTCCCTTGACCTCAACCTTGACCGGGCCGTCGAAACCATTGCTCCGGATGACATGGACGAACCAGGCGGTGCTGGAGCCTGGGCCGATCATCGCCTTGTCGGGATCGCAGCGCAGCGTGAAGTCGGGGCGGGCCCAGTCGGCCTCGATATGGTAGACGAAGGTTTCGCCCCCCTTGCTATTCAGGTCGCGGATGCGCAGCACATAATCGCCGTCGGCCGGCGGCGTGAACACCAGCGCCGCATCCTTGCCGAATGTGTCATCATTGCTGGCCAGGACTTCGCCCTTGGGCGAGAGCACGTCCAGGACCGAATCGAGACCGGAAAGCAGAGCGGTGCCGAAGCGCCGGGCCTTGACCTCGAAGCGGACCGGTTTCCCCTTGACGGCAGCGAAGACGAAGTGGTCCAGATCGCGCTTGACGCCGATGCGGCCGTTGATGCCGCAGGGGACGGCCACCCGCGTGGCCTGCGCCGGCGTGTCGTTTGGCTCCTGCTCCAGCACCTGCGGCAAGGGGCTAACCAGGAAGGCGGTCGGGTTGGTCTTGACACCGCCGAGGTCAAGCTGCACTTGCCGCAGCCCCGGCTCCACCTCGATCATTTGCCCCGGGTTGCCGGCCATCGGGTAGACGTGGGAGACATACGGACGGTTGGTCGCCCGGAGGACGTAGGTCCAGCGCGGGTCGCCGTCGTACTTGGCGTCGCGGACCTGGAGGTAATAGTTGCCCGTCTTCGGGGCCGTGAAGCGAAGCAGCGGGTCGGCAAAGTAGAAGTCGTCGTTGGCGGCCAGCTCGCGCCCCTCGGCATCGAAAAGGCTGAGCAGTGGGTCGGCATGCTTTTGCAGGTCATGGATTTTGTCCTGCAACCGGGCAGCGAGCACCTCGAAGGTGAAGGTCTGGCCGGCCTCGGCGTGGAACTTGAAGTAATCGACATCCTCTACCGCCTCGATGGCGCCACAGACGGTGCAAGGGAGCGGGATCGGGTTTGCCTTGGCGGGCGTGTTGTTGTCCCCCTTCTCTTGCACCACCGGATCATCGACAACCACAAGCTGGCCGATGCTGGAGACGCCCAGGGACGAGGCCAGGCGGAACTCGCGGACCCCGAGCGCAGCGTCGGGAGCGGCGGTGATCTTCAGGTTGACCGAACGGACCAGCGGCCTCTGCGGCGGATTGGCCGACGGCTGCGGCCCGGGAACGACCTCGGCGGTTAAGCCGTCCCCCTCGAAGAGCACCTTGTAGACACCGAAGAAGTTCATCTGCCCGTTGACGACGACATCGACGGTTTTACCGCGCTGCACCGCCGTCGGGACGGTGTGGGTAATCATCGGATACGATGTCTGCGCCTGCGCCGGAGAGGCTAACCACAGAGACACCGAGACACAGAGAAGACTCACCGAGAGAAACTGAGAAGGAAGGCGATGAAGGATAATTGCTGCCACGGCCTATCTCCTGAGTTTATTCTCTTCTGCTTTCTCGGTGTTCTCGATGGTTCCGTTCCCTACTTGCCGAACGCCGGCGCTGGAAGCGCCTCGCCGCGCACGGCTTTGGCGACCGCCTCGGGCCGGCGCAGCGCCTGCCATACGGCGTCGGCAGCGACTGTCTGGCCCGCCATGCGCCACTGGCCGAGTGACAGCAGCCTGTCACTGCCGGCGGTGTAACCCTCCGGCGTCAAGGCGAGCCAGTCGGCGTTCTCGCCCTCCGGCGGCAGGGCCAGCAGCAGCGCCAGCTGCCGGCCGCTGGCCGTGTCCCACAACCGCACCAAGCCGTCGAGATGGCCCGATGCCATCCGCCGGCCGTCCGGGCTGACCGCCACTGCATAAACGATGGAGCCGGCCGTCAGCGTCCGCTGCGGCGTCCCCGTCGCCCCATCCCAGAGGCGCACCGTGCCGTCGGCCCCGCCCGAGACGACCAGTTTGCCGTCCTTGCTGAAGTTGATCTCATGCACGGCCCCACCGTGGCCGCCCTGCACCCGGAGCCGCTGACCGGTCTGCGCGTCCCACCAGTACAAGGCCGGCTCCAAGCCCGACGAGACCACCTGCTTGCCGTCCGGGCTGACCGCCACCGCCAGCACGTCTTGATTCATGCCGCTGAAGGTGAACCGCCCCTTGCCGCCGGCCGTCTCCACCATCTTGACCGAGCGATCTTTGCTGGCCGAAACGAGCCATTGGCCGTCCGGACTGAACGCCACCGCGTAAACGAAGTCGGAATGGCCGGTCAGCGTCTGGAGCAGTCTGTGGCCGGCAACGTCCCACAGCCGCACCGTCTTGTCATAACTGGCCGAGGCCAGCGTCTTGCCGTCGGGCGAGAAGGCGACGCAGGAGACGACATCGAGGTGGTCGCCGAGCACGGCCAACAGTTTCCAGTCGCTCACCTGGTAAAGCCGCAGATCCCCCTTGGCCGAGGGCTGGCCGCCGGCCGCTGCCAGCAAGCGGCCATCCGGACTAAAGCGGACATCGTTGACGGCGCCGAGGACGTTGGTCAATACCTTGACCGGCCGCGCCGCTGCCAGGTCCCAGACAACCACCCGGCCATAGCTGCCGGAGGCCAGCAGCTTGCCGTCGGGGCTGAACGCCACTGCAGTCACCGGCGCCAGCGGGCCGACCCTCAGCGCCAGCTCCAGCTTGGCCGGCTGGGCGGAACCCAGTGCCCCCTGCGGCGGGACCGTACCGGTGGCCAGGATCACGTCCAGCTTCCGGCCCCGGGACACCGGGCGGGCGGCGATGGCCGTGGTGTCGTCGGCCGGCCGTTGCCCTTCCTTGGCTCCGGCGTCGATCCAGCGGCGGATGAGGTCAATTGTCTCGGCCGGCAACGGCGGCGAGTTGAGCGGCATCCGCTTCTCGGCGTCGGCTGTCGTCAGCAGCCGGATAATCGGACTGTCGGCGCTCTTGCCGGGATGGAGGACCGGCTGCTTCGTCCCCTTGAGGACAGCCTCGTAACTGTCGAGGGCCAGTCCGCCGGAGACCTCCAGTTCGTTCACATTTCGCGCGCTGTGGCAGACGGTGCAGTGCTTGCGCAGCACCGGGCGGATGTCCTGCCAGTACGTCGGCTCGGCCGCACCGGAAGAAGGAGTGAACCACAAAGAAACAGCGGGCACCGAGAAGACCAGACAAAGGTAAGGAAGAATCTTCGTCACCCTGGATGTCCTTGTATCTCTCAGTGTCATGGCTCTCTCGATCACGGGTTGACGCTTCTCTGTGCCCTCAGTACTCTCTGGGGTTCCTGTTCTTAATGGTTGAACAGGAACTCGCTACGGTTGAGCAACACCCAGAGCAGGTCCTGCACTCCCTCCTTGACCGAAGGCGCCTGAGCGATCCACTGCTGTTCCTTTGCCAATTCCTCAGGGGATGGCGGCCGGGACAATGTCACCAGGTAAAGCTCCTCGATCACCTCCGGCAGCGGCTTGCCAGCCTTCAGGAGCGTCTCGACCCGGCCGTCGGCGGCGGCGATCTTGCGATTCAGGAAATCGCCGTTAAGCAGATGCAGCGCCTGGGCGATGTTCGGCTGCATGGTCCGCTCACATTCGCAGGTGATCTGGCGGGCGGGCCGGCCAAAGACATCCATCAGGTAGGAGCGCACCTTGGTGTCCGGCATCTGGATGGCCCGCGTCCCCAGCGGCAGTCCCTGGTACTTCTCGCGCGTGCCGGTGGCGAAGTCGATGGCGTCGGCCAGCTGCTCCGCCGTCAGCCGCCGGACGGTGTAGCGCGTGTAGTGGATGTTGCCGGTGTCGGCCCGGTTGCCGTCGGTGGCGGCCGCGCTGAGTTGGTAGGCCCGCGAGTTCATGATCGTCCGCAGCAAGTGCTTCAGGTCGAAGTTGTGTTCCACAAAGTCGCGGGCCAGGGCGTCGAGCAATTCGGGGTTGCTGGCCGGGTTGGTGGCCCGCAGGTCGTCGAGCGGTTCCACCAGGCCGCGGCCCATAAGGTAGCCCCAGAAGCGGTTGACCATGTTGCGGGCGAAGTACGGGTTGTCCTTGGCAGTGATCCACTCGGCCAGCTTGCGGCGGCGGTCGAACGGGTCGTCCATCACCGGCCCGTCGAGCGGCCGCGGCTTGACAACGCCTCCCTTGCGCGGATGGGTCTGCTCGCCGGTCGGCCTCAGGTAAACGACGGTCTCCCGGCCAAAGAGGCCGAACTCCTGACTGTTCTTGGTCCCCAGCCGGACGAAGAATGCGGTCAGGCCATAGTAATCGTCCTGGCTCCACTTCTCGAACGGGTGATGGTGGCACTTGGCGCACTGGACCCGCACGCCGAGGAAGAGCTGAGCGGTGGTCTCGGCCCAGTCGGCAGGCTCGCGCGCGATCCGGTAGTAGTTGGCTGGGCCCTCGGTGAAGGTGCTCCCTTCCGCCGTGATGATGTCGCGCACCATCTCGTCCACCGGCTTGTTGTCGCGCAGGCAGGCCCGCACCCAGTTGTGGAAACTCCACATCCCCTTGTCCTGGATCAGGTCGCGGTTGATGCGGAGCAGGTCGCCCCACTTGTAGGCCCAGAAATCGACGTACTCCGGCCGGTCAAGCACACGGTCGATCGCCCGCCGGCGCTTCTCGGGGCTCGGGTCGGCAAGGAAGGCCCGGATGTCTTCCGGCGACGGCAGGGTGCCGATGGCGTCCAGGTGGATGCGGCGGAAGAACTCCGCGTCACTGCACTCTGGCGACGGGGTCAGGCCCAGGTCCTTCCACTTGGCAATCAGTTTCTCGTCAATGAAGTTGTGGGTTGGCACCTCGGGGTAAGGATCGAGCCGGGCATAGGGCAGAGTCACCTGCGCGACGGCGGCCTGGCCGCCGAAGCGGACCATGATGTGGGTTTCGCCCCGGTTTTTCGCGGTGATCAGGCCGGCAGGACTGACCGAGGCGACGGCATCGTTGAGCGAGTCGAACTGGGCGTTGGCCGTCACATCCTCGCGCCGACCATCGCTCCAGGTGGCCCGGACAACGATCTGCTGCTGCTCACCGGGCACCAGCACCCGCTTCGCCGGCCAGACCTCCAGTGCCGTCACGGTGGGGTCGTCCGCTCTGGGCGCCGGCGCTCCGTCTTCCAGCCACTGCCGAAGGAGGTTGTACTCCCGGCCATTGGGCTTGAAGCGCTCGCCGCCGCCGTGCTCCATCACCAGCGCCGGCTTGAGCAGGAAGATGCTTCGTTCGGGATCGGAGACGACCACGCGCCGGCCTTCGGCGCTATGGACGATCTGGGGGTAATCGAAGGTCGGGTCAAAGCCGAGCAGGCTCAGCTTGAAGCCGCCGCGGCCGTGCTGCGAGCCGTGGCAGGCGCCCTGGTTGCAGCCGGCCTTGGTCAGCACCGGCACCACCTCGCGGCTGAAGCTGACCGGCAGGTCGGCCGTCGCCCGACGGACGCGCACCGGGACCACGACCGACTGCCCGCCCGCTTGCACGGTGATGGCCGTCTCGCCGTCGCCCACAGGACGAACGACGCCGGCCTCGACACGGGCCACATCGGGCGAGCCGGTGGTGAAACCAGCCTCGCGACTGAGGTCCCAGCGCCGGCCGTCGGCGTACTCGCCCAGCACCGCCAGCCGCTGCTCATCGCGCGGGCCATCCAGGTTTACTTCCGGAGGAAAGACTTCCAGCGCCCGGAGAGGGGCTTGGGGGGGCTCCGCTTTTGGCGGCGGCGCCTCGGCCGGCGGCTCTGCGGCCACTAGAACAGGTACACCAGCCAGCAAGGCAATCCAGGTCCAGACAGAGCGAGTCAACATGATCGCTACCCCTTGAGGGTGAGGCGGGAGGGCGGGGGGG
>DATLYH010000333.1:0-3627 GCA_035575035.1 Gemmataceae bacterium | reverse complement strand
GCACCCGCCAGCCATACCTCAGCTCCTTCTGCTGCCCCCCAACCTCGCCCGGACCATCGCCGAAACGGGCGGTTATGCTTATGGCATGTCGGACCGCGGCGTCTGGGTTCATCTCTACGGCAGCAACGTGTTGGACACCCGGCTTGCCGGCGGGGCGCGGCTCAGGGGCCACGGGGAAACCTACCGGCATCCCCAGGACATCATGTGGTGGTCGAAGGGCGGGGTCCTGCATGGCCGCAGCCCGGCCCGGATCGCCTTTTTGCGAAAGGTCCTAGAGGAGGGGCCCGCGGAGGGCCTGGAGCCGATCGACAAGTGGCAGGACCTTCGCACGGCCGGCAAGCGGGGCGAGTACTACCTTGTCTACCTGGGCAAGGACAAGCCGGCGGAGTGGGTTTTCGAGCTGCCCCGAGCAGGATTGAACGATCCCCTGACGTTCCAGATCGAGCTGCTCGACACCTGGGAGATGACGGTCACGCCGGTGAGCGGCGTGTTCCGGGCCGAGCCGCAGGGGCGGTATGTCTACACCTGTCCGAGCAATCCCCGGGTCAAGCTTCCCGGCAAGCCCTACCTGGCCCTGAGGATCCGCAAGGTTCCCTGACCGACTGGCCGCGGCATTTCTGATGGTCCGCCCAACGTGACACCGGTTGTCAGCCGGGGCCAGGCGAGCGGCCCGCGTGAGCCAGGCGAGCAGCCCGCGTGAGTCAGGCGAGCGGCCCGCGTGAGCCAGGCGAGCGGCCCGCGTGAGCGGGCCGGTGGCCGAGGCCGGCAGCCGGTGCCCGGTGCCGTTTTTCGAGGTGGAGATCATGACAGACCAAAGCCAGACCTTCCCGTACCAACAGACCGTCGATCAACTCTTCACCTGGGTAGGCCAGTCCGCGGACAGCGCCGCGGCTTCCCCGGCGAACCCGCCGTCCCAGGACAGAACCGCACTACCCGCGGCCGAGACCCCTACCGCCCCGGCCGACAGCCCGCCCCCCTGGTCCGGGCTCACCGACTGGCAAGGGGAATACCAGTGGCTTCAGGAGGAGCGGAAGCGGCTGGAAGCGTACACGCTCAGTCAGTTCGCCCTCATCAAGCAGCAGCGTGAGGAGCTGCTGGGTCGAAAATCGGGTATCGAAGAGGCCCTGGCGCTGCGCGAGCAGGAGTTGAACCGCCAGCTGAAGCTGCTGGCCGAGGGCGCCGAAACGTTGGCGAAGCGTGACCGCGAGTTGGCGGAGCGCGAGGCGGCCCTGGCCGAGCAGCAGCAACGGCTGAACAACGCCCGGCAGGAGCTACACGCGCTGCAACAAGCCAACGTCCAGCTGCACCGTGACAACGAAGCCCAGCGCCTCCTGGCCGCCGAGCTGCGTCTTCAGACGACCCACCTTCAGGAGGCAGTCCGGGCCGCACGGTCGGAGCTGGCCGCGCTGGAGCAGGTGCTGCGGCGCCGCAAGGAGGAAGCGGAAGCCGAGCGGGCGGAGCTGGCTGAGTCCCGGCGCCAATTGGAGCGGCGCCACGCCGCCCTGGAGCAGGCCGAGGAAGCACTGCGCCGGCGCGTGGCGGAGGTGGACCAACTCGAAGCCCAGCTCCGCCGCGAACTGGAGCAACGCGAGCAGCAGCTGGCGATGGAATATCAAGAGTTGGAAAGGGCCCGAGCCGGTCTCCGCCGACAGTTGCAGAAGCGTGCCGAACTCCAGGCCGCGGTCGTTGCCCCTTCCCCCGGCGCCGTTGGCGAAGGCAGGGACGGGACCTCTTACCTGGCAAGCGCCATCAAATCGCGTCAACCGGAACGTCCCTTCAGGCAGCGAGCCCGATCAGAACTCGGCGCGTGAGCGGCGAAGAGCGCCGTCACCCGTCACCCATCGTGGACGCTCCGGGCTCGAAGGACGTGCCGGGTCCCTACTTTCCGCACGAGTGTGAAAAACGGACTAGGCAGCCGGTCTTGAGCAAATTCCCAGGCAAGAAGGTTTGCTCATTTTTCGACCGGGTATTAAACTCTCCTCCTAAACTGGCAGGAGCCGGCCAAAGGAATGACAAGGCAGTTTTAGGGATTTGACAGGGCGTCTTCCATGACCTAGGTTTCCGTGGCGTGACATCACTGATGACCTGCACACGCCGGAACTCCCGTCCGGAGCGTCTGCCGATGCAATTGGACTCCAGCGCAGGCGCCCCTCCACCGTGATTTCTCCGACTCCCAGCACTCGGATGATGGCGTAGGTTTTTCTCCCAACGCCACCTGATGAGACGGCCCTCAATCGCCCGGCCCTTGGGGAGCGAGTCGCTCATTCTGGCTTCGCATACTCGGGTCGGAGGAACCGACCTTTTCGGGACAGAGGATTCTTCGACGGCGCCATCAAAGGAGATGAGCAGCATGTCTTTCGGTCTGCTTCGTTCGTGGCTGAATCGGCCGGCCCCCGCGAATCGCCGCCCCCGTAAATCCGCTCGCCCTCCCGTCGCCATCGAACAACTGGAGGAACGCCAGCTACTGGCCACGGCACTGACGGCGCCTCTCTTGTTCGATTTCGGCACCGACACCTCGCCCGTGGCTGATGGGGCTGTCGGCGTCCCTCTGGTGAAGTACTCCTCGGCCCGTGGCTATGGCTGGAAAAGCCTGCCCGGCCTCACTGCCGTGGACCGCCTGACCAGCGACCCGCTCACCTGCGATTTCCACCGCGGCCGCAACGGCACCTTCGTGGTCGATCTTCCCAATGGGTCGTACCAGGTGACCGCCATTCTCGGCGATCCCTTTAGTCTCCTGGACCGGGTGAATCTCACTGTCGAGGGCCAGATGGTCGCCGCACGACTCTTCGCCAACGTCGGCGGCACGGTCCGGGCCACCTTCCAAGCCGACGTGACCGACGGCCGACTTGATTTGCAAATCGCGGACAAGGGAGGTAGCAATCCTTACTTCAGCCTGGCCGCTTTGAACATCAGCCCCAACCTGACGGCCAACGCCGGCGGCGATCAGAGCGCTATCGAGGGGCAGGCGGTCAGCTTCAGCGGCAGTGTCAGCGGTGTGAGCACCACCGGCCTGAGCTATCTGTGGAACTTCGGCGACGGCAGCACGGCCACTGGCACCCTGACCCCCAGCCACACCTACCGCGACAACGGCACTTACAAGGTCACCCTCTACGTCAGTGACGCCACCGGAGCGACCGCCCACGACACGGTAATGGTCACCGTCGATAACGCAGCCCCCGTGGCCGAGCTCGGCGGCCCCTACGAGGTCGCCGTCAGCACGCCGCTCACCATCGATCCGCTCATCTCGGACCCCGGGGCACAAGACGAGCTTGTTGGATTCACGTTCGCATGGAACTTTGGTGACGGCTCAACCGCTTCCGGGGATCCCGGGACGCACGCCTGGGCGACGCCAGGCACCTACACTGTCCAGCTGCGCGTGACCGACAAGGACGGCGCCGCAACCACCGCCAGCACCACCGTCACGGTGAAGGGGGCCGCTGCCCCGGTGGTCAGCGCCGGACCCGACCGGACCGCTGCCGAGGGACAGGCGGTCAGCTTCAGCGGCAGTGTCAGCGGTGTGAGCACCACCGGCCTGAGCTATCTGTGGAACTTCGGCGATGGCAGCACGGCCACTGGCACCCTGACCCCCAGCCACACCTACCGCGACAACGGCACTTACAAGGTCAC
>DATLYH010000332.1:0-3219 GCA_035575035.1 Gemmataceae bacterium | reverse complement strand
AGCCGCGAAGCCGATCCGGCTTCGCGGCTCGCCGCCTTTTGCCGTTCTTCGCCGCACGTTCCGACTCGACTTCCTCGCGTGGGAGGATATCAACCGATGGCGTTGTTCACCCTGGCGAATTGGCCTCTGTTGGTCGTCTGCACGGCCATGATTGTGGCCGCCGTCATTGATGGTTGGAAGCTCAAGGTGCCCAACTGGCTGACCTTCCCACTGATCCTCAGCGGCTGGCTGTTGGGGCTGCTGCACAACTTTGGGCTGCTTGAAGGGAGCGGCACCGGCGGGATCGGCGCCAGCCTGGCCGGCACCGCCTTGGGCTTCTTGCTGCTGCTGCCCGTGTACGCCATCGGCGGTATGGGCGCGGGCGACGTCAAGATGCAGATGGGCTTCGGCGCCTGGGTGGGGGCGTTTTACGGCTATGACAAGGGCATGTGGGTCATTATCTACGCCTTCTGCGTGGCTGTCATCCTCGGCGGGATCATCGCTCTGGCCATGATCCTCCTGCGGGGCCAGCTCCGCACCAACTTGCAAAACACCCGCGAGATCGTGGGCGACTGGATCGCGTCGTCCAGCGTCCGTGAGGTGGCCGATAAGGCGGCCAAGCGGAAGCCGCGCATGCATCTGCTGCCCTTTGGCATCCCCCTCTGCCTGGGCTTTGTCGGCTACCTGATTTACCTGCACGGCTTTTGACTGAGTGGCCCTGTCCCGCTTATCCCGTCCGCCGAACAAGTGGTAAACGCGGCAGGTCCGTCACAACCGTAAAGGTTGAAGTTATCTGCCGCGTCCGGTCGAAATAGTTCTTGAGGAACGCACCCATGAGACCAAAAACCCTGATCCTCATCGTCGCGGCGGTTGGCTGTGGCCTGGCCGCCAGTTACATGACCAGTCGGCTGCTGGCCGAGCGAAACAAGGAACAGCCCGTCGAGGAAGAGAAGGTGACCGTGTTGGTGGCCCGGCAGAAAATCGCCATGGGAACCCTGGTCAAGGAGCCGGAGAAGCTCTTCATGGAGAAGGTCTTCACCAAGGGCCAGGAACCCAAGAAGGCCCTGACCTCCTTTGACCAGGTCAAGGACAAGCGCTTGAACAAGCCGCTGGCCACCGAACAGTTCGTCACGTCCGAGGACCTCATCGATGCCAAGAGCGGCGACCTGTCGGCGATGGTGCCTCCGGGGATGCGGGCTGTCGCCATTCGCGCCAACATGGAGACCAGCTCCGGCGGCTGGGTGCTCCCCAACTCCCGCGTGGACGTGATCGTCACCGTTCGCAAGGGGGACGATCAGTCCTGGTCGCGGATCGTCATGCAGAACATGCTGGTGCTGGCCGTGGACCTGGTCCGCGACCGCGACCCGGAGAAGAACGCTATCATCCCCAGCGTGGTGACTCTGGCCTGCACCCCCGCCGAGGCCGAACAGCTGGCCATGGCCCAGTCGATGGGCGAGATCCGGCTAGTGCTGCGGCCCTACGGCGAGGAGCAGCCCGTCCACACCAAGGGGGCTCGGCCGGTGGACATCGCCCGGGCCAACAGCGCGGCCAGCTCCGGCGTGGCCCAGGAGACCGAGAATGCGGACCCGCGCCTGCCCCCCGGCGTGGACTCGATCCCCGACTTCGGCCCGGCCGCCAAGCCGTCCCAGCCGACGCCGCCTGAGCCGCCCAAGGTCGAGCCGCCTCCGCCGCCCAAGACCCACACCCTGGTCATCCAAAACGGCAAGTCGGTGACCGAGACCGTCTTCGTGGTCGGGCATGACGGCACAATAACCACGCTCGACATCGAGAAGCAGGAACTGCAGAACCGGCCGCAGAAGAAGGCCCCAGCCCGCGCGCCCGCCCAGGACCCGACGCAGGAGCCGGCCCAGCCCGAGAAGGATGCCGCCGCCGAGCCGGCGCCGTCCAAGTAGTGCGTCGGAGCAGAAGTGCCTCCGCGGCCACCAGCGGCCTTGCTTGGGGCTCTCAAGCAAGGTCGCTGATGGCTGCGAGGAAGCAGAGGCCGGTGAAGGAATCATGGGGAGAGGGGGAGGAAAGCCCCGGCCCGTTGGGCCTTTCCCTCCCCTTTCCCCCTCCGGGTGAGGATTGTCCTATGGTGGGTGCCCGGCACCCACCTTCCACTTCTGATGAGGTGAAAGGATGCACCGCACGAATTGTGTGCCACGGACCGCGTTGGGGGGAATGCTGCTGGCCCTGGTGCTCAGCGGCGCTCAGGTCGCCGACGCCCAGGAGCCAGCGCCCCCGCCGGCGCCGCTGGTGCCGGGGGAAAGACCTACCATCGTCGTGCCCATCAATGGCACGCGGTTCCTCCAGATGACTACCAAGAAAAACATCGCCCGGGCCATCAACCCGAACGAAAAAGTGGCCAGCGTGTCGCGGATCGTGGGCGACCCGACGCGGGTGCTGATCACCGGCCTCCAGGCCGGCGCTACCCGCGTCACCCTGACCGACGTGGACGGCAAGGAGGAGACCTACGACATCGTGGTCCAGATGGACCCGTTTGAGTACCTGCGGACGCTGCTCCAGCGCGGCGTGCCCAAGGCCAACATCCAGGTCATCCCAGGCGCCAACAACACCGTCATCCTTCAGGGGAACGTCGAGCACGCCGAGGACATCGACACCATCCTGCGCATCGCCCAGAGCGTCTTCCCCAGCAACCAGACCAACTCCGACCAGATCATTAACCGGTTGCGGGTCGGCGGCCCGGTGCAGGTGCAACTCGATGTCACCGTGGCCCGGGTGTCGCGCTCTGAGTTCCGCCGTATGGCCTTCGCCTTTGACAACAAAGGCATGCAGCACTTCTTCGCCAGCACCCTCGGCCTCAACAACGTGGCGGGTGCCAACCAGACCGTCAGCGTCACCAGCGCCACCGGCTCGCTGACCGGCAATCCCGGCAACCTATTCCTGGGTGTCATCAACAGCCAGCAGTCGTTCTTCGGCTTCCTGCAAGCCCTGCGCGACGAAAACATCGTCAAGCTGATGGCCGAGCCTAAACTGGTCACGCTCAGCGGGCGCCCGGCAAAGCTGCTTTCCGGCGGCCAGCAGGCGGTGCCCGTAGTCGCCGGCCTGGGCGGTACGGCGGGTGTGGATTTCAAGGATTTCGGCACCCGGCTCAATTTCCTCCCCATCGTGTTGGGCGACGGCCGTATTCATCTGGAGGTCGAGCCCGAGGTGAGCAACCTTGACCCCGCCAGTGGAGTCGCCATCCCGGGCGGTGGCTTCGTCCCCGGCCGCTCCACC
>DATLYH010000331.1:0-17027 GCA_035575035.1 Gemmataceae bacterium | reverse complement strand
GCCTTCCCGCCGCGATTTGGATCGGCGCCAGCCGGCCCACTTGCCGATGTCCGCCTTGATGGGTAATACCCAGGCGGCCCAGCGCTCGGGAGTGTAGGGGTAACCAAAGAGCTGTTGAAAGGCCGCTTCATACCGGCCCTGCACCGTGGACAGCGGGATATCCAGGGTTTGGGCGATGTCGCGCATGCGCTTTTCCGCGTTGGCGTCATAACCCTCGCCCGTCCACCCCTCCCGCAGGTCCCACACCCGGAGCTGATCTTCCAGCACATCGAATCGCTGGCGGACGGCGGGGATGTTCAATTGCTGCTGGCTCTTGACAATTTCCTCCACGGCGGCAAGAACGCCCTTGGTGGACTGATGGAGGTTGATCCGCACAAGGCCGCGGACAAAGGCGTCCAGGTGGTGGTCGTCCATCGCGTCCAGATTGCGCAACACTTGTCCAAGATCCCCATCGCCAGCTAGTAGCCGGCCAATTGGCTTTCGTGACTCGGGGGGCAGGGTTGCCAGTGCCTGCACCAGGGACCGCACCTGGAGTGGCCAAGCCCCCGCGGCGTCTTCCTTGCCAGCTTCCAGCTCCTCGGGCGGCATACGCGGGGAGGGGTAGCAGGGGCCGCTGGCACCAATGTGCCGAAGAGCTTCCACAGCCTGAACGAGTTCAGCAGGTGCCTGGCGGCGCTGTTCCTCGGAGAGGCGGTAGTAGGCGTTGCCAGCCTGCCAGTTGGCCAAGTAGACAGGGTGGCGCCGGAGGAGTTCCCAAGCTTGACGTGGCGGAAAGGAAGCGAAGGGGGCGCGAGCGCGCAGTACGTTGGAGTTGTCGCTCCCACCGGGGAGTGGTAGACTCATGCTAGCTTCTCCCATGCCGCCGCTCAGGGAACGTACCACCGGGTTCCTGGGCGGCGGCCGTTTCAGGAACCCGCACTCCTCATCGTAAAACACACCAAGGACAGCGCCAACGCTGCGTTGGTGTGTCCGTGGTCAACAACGAATTGCGAACCTTTGCAAGGTTGCAAACCCCTATAGGTTTTGCAGTCTTGCAGTCTTGCAGTCTTGCAGCGGGGCCATCAACAACCTCGACATCGACAAAACCTAAAATTTCCTTGGTTTTTGGAGGTTTTGTCGATGTCGATGCCGTCTTGGCAGAGAAACGAGAGGGGCCGGCCCCATCAGGTCCTAGGGGCACACTCTGCGCTTGTGTTTGGACCGGCCCCTTCGAAGTTATACTCTCATGGTCTGGGCCACTCCCCCGACATGGCTACGCTCGACGCGTCGGGCGGCCTTGGCTTGGGCCTGAACAGCCTTACTTCCTCCGTGGACCGTTTCCACAAAGCGGGCAACCGGAGTCCAGCCACTTCTGGATGTCGGCCATTCGCCAACGGGCCAGCCGGCCGAGGTGGACCGGCTGTGGCAGCTGGCCAGCGGCCCGCATGCGCCACAACGTCGCGGGACTCACGTTGAGCATCTGGGCCAATTGCTTCACGTCCACGAGGAGAGGAGAAGGGGACAGATCGGACATGGGAATCCTCCTTGACGAAACTGCAACTCCAAGAGGCTCCGCGGTTGTTCTATTCTAGGGTGCGCCCCTCGCCGGGGCAAGCATCGAACCATGCCGACATGTGGATATTCACCCATGCCGATGCGTGGATGGAAGGGGGGCGGGGACCGGGTGGTGCAGGCCCCGATCCCCTGGTCTTGCTCACGCTCCCATTGGTCCGATTTGCCGCGGCGGTACAAGCGATGGTGCATGTGACAGGGGTATGTCACTGGAAGTGGGGTTGGATTCAGGAATTGAGGTGCCTCCCTCTTGACTCATAATCCCTTGGTTGCAGGTTCGAATCCTGCCGGGCCCAAGTCTCCTCTCCCCTCGCTAGCCGGCCTCACGGCTTCGGCTGCTCGCCTTCTGCGCTCATCTGCTGGAGCTGCTTCTCCGCCAGCTCAAGCTGCCGCCGCAACTCCTCCACGTCCTGCTGCAGGGCGGCCTGCGGCTTCCGGGCGGGGGGGCTGGGGGGCAGGTACTGCGGCGGGCTGATCTCCGGCAGGGTCGCCGGGGGCGTCGCCGAGCCCACGCTCGTTGTTGTGCTAGTCGGCGAACTGGTTGTCGAGCTTGCCGATGGGGCCGCCGTCGGTACGACGACCGGGGCCAGCTGGGCTGCCGGAGTCGTCGCCGGCGTCGAAGGGGCCGGGGGCGCGGTCGCGGGGACGGATGCCGGCAGCACCGTCGGCACCGACGTACTGGGCATGGGCGACGACATGATCACCTGCGGCGGCATCGTGATGATGCGCGGCTCGTCCGGGATGGTCACCAACCGCGGGTACGGCACCGGGATATGGGCCCACTCCAGCCCCAGGACCGTCCGGCCCCCGCGTGGGGGGGACATGAAGTTTTGCGATTGGCCCGACATCGGGGACGTCCGGACCATCGAGCCGCCCGGGGTATACGAAACACCCTGGACAGAACCTGGGAAGGAGCTGCCCATATGCGAGCAGCTGGTGCATCCATACGGCACCCTGTCCGTGCAGGTACAACCCAATCCCAGCATCAGGACCGGAATTCCCATGAGCATGCGCATATCCGTTCTCCCGAAAGAGTGAAAGATCGACTCGAACCCTTACAGAGCTTATCCACCGTGAACCTGGAATGCCTTGCACTCTCCTTATCGTCGGGTTAATCGTAAAACTTGAATCTTCCGGCAGAATTTTTTTTGCATCCCTGCCGCCCGCCGCAGCAGCCTTTGCTCGGGTCGTAGGCAGCGGCGGACGCTTCTGCCTCTTTCCTCTGATGACTCCGATGCGGAAGTGACTGGCCCTCGCCCACTTAGGCAATCTGACCGGTCGCGGCCCTAGATGGCACATCAGTTGCTTTTCCAAAAGTTGCTTTGCATCTCAGGCGCGTTGGGTCAGCCTGGGCGCCTGAAGACCGCGGGGCTCTCTCCAACTTGTCTCTCCCAAGTTCGGCCCGCTTACCTTGCCGTCTTCGACCACCCGGATCGCTCCTGTCGAGGGTGCGCGCTGGAGTGCAGAGGAAGGGGAGAGAAGCTTGGCTGTTTTGGGTGAATCGATCTGTCCGTACTGCGGGGTCGGCTGTCGGCTCCGCTTCGAAGGAAACGGGGAGGTGGTGACGCGCGTCCGCGGCGTCGAGTCGGCCGCCAACCTTGGTCTGCTCTGTGCCAAGGGGGCGCAACTCGGACCGACCATCCGCACCCCCGACCGCCTGACCCGGCCGCTGTTCCGCCTTGGTCGGCAGGACGCCTTCCGCCCCACCGACTGGAACACCGCCCTCCGCTACATCGGCGAGATCTTCACCAACATCCTGCACACCCACGGCCCCGAAGCGGTCGCCTTCTACGGCAGCGGCCAGCTGGACACCGAGACTGCCTACCTGATCACCAAACTGTTCAAGGGCTGCCTGGGGAGCAACAACACCGACTCCAACAGTCGGCTCTGCATGGCCGCCGCCGTGGCCGGCTACCGCACCAGCCTCGGCAGCGATGGGCCGCCGTGTTGCTACGACGATATCGAATTGGCCGACGTGATCCTGGTCATGGGCAGCAACATGGCCGAGGCCCACCCGGTCCTCTTTGACCGCATCCGCGCCAGCAAGAAGGCCCGGCCCGGCCAGCAGTTCGTG
This sequence comes from Gemmataceae bacterium, assembly GCA_035575035.1. Taxonomy (GTDB): domain Bacteria; phylum Planctomycetota; class Planctomycetia; order Gemmatales; family Gemmataceae; genus DATLYH01. Next base: position 13,402 of record DATLYH010000331.1, on the reverse strand, counting down.
GTCATCGACCCGCGGCGCACTCCTACGGCGCGGGCGGCCGACCTGTATTTGCCGGTCGCTCCCGGCGGCGACATCGCCCTGCTCAACGCCCTTGGCCGGCTTCTCCTCCTGATGGGCGCCGCCGACCGGGATTTCATCGCGGCTCACACTCGTGGTTTTGAGGAATACCGGCAGTTCCTGCTGACGCAAGACCTGGGCGAGCTATGTGCCGCCGCAGGGGTGGAAGAGGCATCGCTGTACCGGCTGGCTAACCTGCTGGCCCGGGCCAGTGCCTTCCTCAGCTTCTACTGCATGGGGCTGAACCAGAGCACGGTCGGCGTCTGGAAGAACAACAGCCTCATCAACCTTCACCTCCTGCTCGGTCAGATCGGTAAGCCCGGGGCAGGCCCGTTCTCGCTAACCGGCCAGCCCAACGCGATGGGAGGCCGCGAGGCGGGCCTGCTCTCCCACCAACTCCCCGGCTACCGCACCGTTGAGGATGCCGAGCACCGCCGCCAGGTGGAGGAATACTGGGGCCGCCGGCCGGGCAGCATCAGCTCCAAGGTCGGCCTGACCGCCGTGGAGATGTTCCGCGCCCTGGAAAAGGGGCAGCTCAAAGCGATCTGGATCGCAGGGACCAACCCAGCGGTCAGCTTGCCCGACCTGCACCAGGTCCATCGGGCCCTGGCGCGGGCGCAACTGGTGGTGGTCTCCGATGCCTACCACCCGACCGAAACGACGCGCCTGGCCGACGTCCTGCTGCCGGCCGCCCAGTGGGGCGAGAAGGAGTGGACCAGCACCAGCAGCGAGCGGACCATCAGCTACAGCCCGAAGCTGTGGGACCCGCCCGGCGAGGCCCTGCCCGACTGGGAGATCGTGGCCCGCTTCGGCCGGGTGATGGGCTTCGCGGGGTTCGAGTATTCCTGCGCGGCGGAGGTCTGGGACGAGTTCATCGGCCTGACTGCCGGTCAGCCGTGCGACATGGCGGGGGCCACCAGCGCCCGCCTGCGCGCGGTCGGGAGTTTGCAATGGCCCTGTCCGACGCCGGATCACCCCGGCAGCAAGCGCCGCTACCTCGACCGCCGATTTCCGACCCCGGATGGCCGGGCTGTCTTCCTGCCGCGCGACCACCGCGAGCCGCGCGAGCTGCCCGACCATGAGTTCCCCTTCGTGCTGACCACCGGCCGGCTCTATGCCCACTGGCACACCCTGACGCGCACCGCCAAGGCGCCGAAGTTGGTCCGGCGCGAGCCGGGGCCGTTTGTCGAGATCCACCCCGAGGACGCCGAGCGCCTGGGAGTGGAGGAAGGGGAATTGGTGCAACTTTCCAGCCGGCGGGGAACGATCCGGCTGCCGGCCCGGTTGAGCGATGGCCTCGTGCCGGGGATGGTCTTTGTGCCGTTCCACTGGGGCGACCTGTTCGGCGAAGGGAACGCCGCCAACTACCTGACCATCAGCGCCATCGGCCGGGTCGCCAAGCAGCCAGAGCTGAAGTTCTGCGCGGTCAACCTGGAGAAGGTGCCCGTGCCAAGAAGGTGGAACCACAGAGACCCAGAGGACACCGAGAAGACACGGAGAATCGACGAAAGTCATCCGGCGACCTTGCCCACCTGACTTTTTTGTCCCTCGGTGTCCCTTGCGCCTCTGTGGCTCGTTCACGGAGTTGATCATGCCCCTGCGTGGATTCCTGAAGGCCGGCCACACGCCGACCCTGGTGTGCGCTTTCCTCTACTTCGACGTCAGCTTCATGGTCTGGATGCTACTTGGCGCCCTGGCCAATTCCATCGTCCCCCACTTTGGACTGAATGAGGCCCAGCGCGGGTTGATGGTGGCAGTGCCGCTCCTGGGCGGGGCGCTGCTGCGGTTGGTGCTCGGTCTGCTGACCGACCACATCGGGGCACGGCGGAGCGCGATTCTGGGTCTGGTGCTGACGGTCGTTCCTCTGCTGCTCGGCTGGCTCTGGGCCGACAGCTTCGGCAAGGTGCTGCTGGTGGGACTGCTGCTGGGCGTGGCGGGGGCGAGCTTCGCGGCGGCCCTGCCGCTGGCCGGCCGTTGGTATCCGCCGCAGTATCAGGGATTGGCGATGGGCATTGCCGGGGCCGGCAACAGCGGCACCGCCCTGGCCACGTTCTTCGGCCCCCGGCTGGCGGCGTCGCTGGGCTGGCAGGCGGTTTTCGGTCTGGCCCTCCTCCCGGTGCTGGCGACGCTACTACTGTTCGTCTGGTTCGCCAAGGACAGTCCCCGCCAGCCGGCGCCCCGGCCGCTACGTGACTACGCGGCGGTGCTGCGGCAGGGCGACGCCTGGTGGTTCTGCCTGTTCTACGCGGTGACGTTCGGCGGCTTCGTCGGCCTGGCCAGTTTCCTCAACAGCTTCTTCAAGGTGCAGTACCAGCTTGACCCGGTCATCGCCGGCACCTTCGCAACCGGCTGCGTCATCGCCGGCTCATTCCTGCGGCCGATCGGCGGCCACCTCGCTGATCGCCTCGGCGGCATCCGCCTGCTGACCATGCTGTACCTCGGCGTCGGCGGCTTGATGGTCGGCCTGTCCACGTTGCCGCCGTTGCCTGGGGCGACCGTGCTGCTGTTCGTGGGCGTGGGCCTTTTGGGCATGGGCAATGGCGCCGTCTTCCAGTTGGTGCCGCAGCGTTTCCCACGGGAGATCGGCGTGATCACCGGCGTGGTTGGGGCGGCAGGCGGCCTGGGCGGCTTCTTTCTCCCCAACCTGCTGGGCAGCCTGAAGCAGTTCACCGGCAGCTTCGCGGGGGGCTTCTTCCTTTTCGCCCTGGCCGGCTTCGGCTCGGCGGCGGCATTGCTCCGCGTGAGCCGGGCCTGGGAGAGAGCGTTCGTGGGCCGGGGCGGGCTCGCCCCCGCGCCGCTGCCCGCGGAAGGGAGTCTTCTACACCGAGCGGAGACCTTGTCATGATCCAGGCAGTACGACGTCCGGCTCTGGTGGTGGTCGGCACCGGCATGGCCGGCGCCAAGGTGGTCGAGGAAGTGCTGGCCCGGGCGCCCGACCGGTTCAGCATCCGCATGTTCGGCGCCGAGCCGCATGGCACCTACAATCGCATCCTCCTTTCCAGCGTCCTCGGCGGCTTCCAGGACCCCGACCGTCTCTGGCTCAATCCCCTTCCCTGGTACGAGAGCCGTGGCATCCTGGTGCACGCGGGCATCAAGGCCGAGCAGATCGACCGGCATAATCGGGTCGTCTTCGGCGCCGGCGGCAAGGTGGCTGAGCCATATGACCTCCTTGTCCTGGCCACCGGCTCGCGTCCGTTCGTGCCGCCGTTGAAGGGAACGGCCCAGCAAGGAGTATTTGTCTTCCGCACCCTGGAGGACTGTGCCGCCATCCAGGAGTACGCTCAGGAATGCGACCGCGCGGTTGTCCTGGGGGGCGGGTTACTCGGGCTGGAGGCAGCCCGCGGACTGCTCAGCCACGGCCTGGAGGTCACGGTTGTCGAGGTCGCGCCCCATCTGATGCCCCAGCAGCTTGACCCGACCGGCGGTGCCCTGCTGAAGCGCAAGCTGGAGGCGATGGGCGTACACATCTTGCTGGAGGCCGTGGCGACCGAGTTGCTCGGCGACGGTCGGGTCACTGGGGTGCGCTTCCGTGACGGCAGCACGCTCGACACCGACATGGTCGTCATCAGCTGCGGCATTCGGCCCAATGTCGAGGAGGCACGGGCCGCCGGCCTGGCCGTGGAGCGCGGCATCGTGGTGGACGACCAGCTGCGCAGCAGCGATCCCGACATCTTTGCCGTGGGTGAATGTGCCCAGCACCGCGGCCGGCTTTACGGACTGGTCGATCCCGTTTACGAGCAAGCCCGGGTCGCGGCCGATATTCTCACCGGGGTCCGGCCGGACCGCACTTACCAGGGGTCGCGCCTGGCAACCACGCTCAAGGTGATGGGAATCGACCTCACGGCGATGGGGGAAGTCAACGCCGTCGGCCCGGAGTATGAGGTCATCAGCCATCTCGATCCGGGCCGGGGCGTTTACAAGAAATTGGTCCTCCGCGAGAACCGGCTGGCGGGCGCCATCCTGCTCGGCGTCCCGGATGTCGGCGGCCGGCTGACCCGGCTCTTCAAGGAGGGCGAGCCGCTCGCCGGGCCGGCCCTTGATCTCTTGGTGGATGGGAGCGCCCGCGACGCCCTGCTTCAGGCGAACGGCGACGCCGACCTGCACGCCCTGGCCGATGATACCCTGATCTGCAACTGCAACGCTGTCTCGAAGGGCTGCATTGTCCAGGCGATCCGGGCAGGGGCGGACTCGGTCGAGGCCATCGGCGAGGCGACGCGCGCCGGCACCGGTTGCGGCACCTGTCAGCCGCTGCTCGGCCAGCTGCTCACTTTGGTAAGTGGTGGAGTGGCGAGTGATGAGCGGTCCAAGAATTCACCATGCACCACGCACCACGCATCACTCACCAGAAACAAAATCGAGATCATGAAGGCGCGGAAGGACGGTCTCGATTCCTTGCCCGATATCCTTCGCGCGGCGGCGACCAACAACTGGGAAGAGTTGACCGAGGACGACAAGCAGCGCTTCAAATGGCACGGCCTGTTCTTCCGCAAGCCGACGCCCGGCAACTTCATGCTGCGGCTACGGTTCGAGGCGGGCCGGAGCAACAGCCGGCAGCTCCGCGTCATCGCCGACCTGTCCGATGAGTACGGCAAAGGTTTCTGCGACCTGACGACTCGGCAGCAAATCCAGTTGCGCTGGTTCACCATCGGCGACGTGCCGGACATCTGGCGCCGGCTGGCGGAAGTCGGGCTGAACAGCAAGCAGACCGGCATGGACAACGTCCGTGGCGTCTGCGGCTGTCCGGTGGCGGGGCTGACGCCGCACGAGCTGTTCGACGCCTCGCCGGTCGTCCACGAGTTCACCCAGATGATCGTGGACAACCGCGAGTTCACCAACCTGCCGCGCAAGTTCAACGTGACCATCACCGGCTGCCTGGAGAACTGCTGCCACACCGAGACGCAGGACATCGCCCTGGTACCGGCCTATCGCGAGCTGGACGGCCGGCAGGTGAACGGCTTCAACGTGCTGGTCGGCGGCAAGCAAGGCTCGGGCGGCTATCGGCCGGCGTCGCCGCTGGATGTGTTCGTCTGCCCCGAGGAAGCGGCCGCGTTGTGTGCCGAGATCACACGCATCTTCCGCGACCACGGCTCGCGGGCGGCGCGGAACCGGGCCCGGCTCGCCTTCCTGCTTGACGATCGGGGCGTGGCCTGGTTCCGCGCCACGCTGGAACAGCGCTGGGGCCGGCCGCTTCACCGGGCGGGCACCGACCTGCGCAAAAAGTACCACGTGGATCACCTCGGCATCCATCCGCAGAAGCGGGCCCCCCTCACCCCTCCCCCTCTCCCCCGAAGCGGGGGCGAGGGGAGAACTGCTTGCCCCCCTCTCCCCCCGGGGGGGGAGAGGGGTAGGGGTGAGGGGAGGGCCGCGTTGAACTACGTCGGCTTCCTGGTGCCGGTCGGCCGGATCACCACGGCCCAGCTGCGAGCGGTCGCCGACCTGGCCGACCGCTACGGCAATGGCGAGGTCCGCATCACGCCGGGGCAGAACCTGGTTATCCCCAACGTGCCCGACGACCGGATCGGCGCCCTGGCCGACGAGCCGTTGTTCCGGGAGTTGCCTTACGACCCCTCGCCGGTGATGCGCGGCCTGGTGGCCTGCACGGGGAGCGACTACTGCCACATGGCCCTGATCGAAACCAAGGGGTGGGCCATCAAGGTGGCCCGCGAGCTGGAGCGGCGCACGGCGGGACGGAAGATCCAACCGTTGACCATCCACTGGTCAGGCTGTCCGGCCGGCTGCGGGCTGCACCAGGTGGCGACCATCGGACTACAGGGCTGCCGTGCGCGGGTCAACGGCGAGGTGGTCGATGCGGCCCACGTCTGTGTCAAGGGGCGAACCGGACCGAACCCGGCGGTGGCGACCGATCTGATGTATGACGTGCCCTGCGATCAGCTCGCCGACGCCCTGGAGTCGCTGGTCAACTACCTGCCGCGGACCTAAATTCTTCTGGAGGGGTCGGTTCACTACCCTGGGTAAGCTATGACGGTGGTACGCTCCTCCGACCATCGATGTCTTGTCTCTCGGGCCGTTCAAGAGCGTTTATCCCCTACATCCCGTCCGATCAGTTAAAGCAGTTGCAATCCCAACGACTGCCCTACGCCGCAACCGCATTGCCTGCTCCGCCTCCCCTGATAGTCCCTAATCCTCTCCGACAAGGGTATGTTGAGTTGGTTCGCCCCGGCCGCCCTGAATCCGGCCTGGAGCAGCTACAAGGAGCCGTTTTACGGCGCGACCAAGCGCGATTTCGGCTTCCAGGTCATCCTGAAGGTGGGTCCCGCCGACAGTCCGGCACCCGTCCTGGGAGGCCCTTGACTTTCGCCCGGCGGTCGGCATGTCGGCTGCCTCACGTACCGTTCTGCTGGAGCCGCCGGCAGAGCGCTGAGTAGCGGCGGGCCATGTCCTGGCGCCGGACGGCGGTGGCCAGGGCTTTACGGCTGCCGACGAGCACCACCAACTTTTTGCCGCGCGTGATGCCGGTATACAGCAGGTTGCGTTGCAGCATCAGCGAATGCTGCAAGTGCAGCGGGATCACCACCGCGGGGTATTCGCTCCCTTGCGCTTTGTGGATGCTGCACGCATACGCCAGCGTCAGCTCGTCCAGCTCGCCGAAGTCGTAGACCACCGGCCGGCCGTCGTACTCGACGGTCAGCTCCTGATCGATCAGATTGACCGCCGCCACCCGGCCGATGTCGCCGTTGAAGACTTCCTTGTGGTAGTTGTTCACCGTTTGCAGCACCTTGTCGCCGATGCGGAACGTCCAGCCGTGCCGCTGCACCTCCGGGCCGCCCCGCGGCGGGTTCAGTACTTCCTGCAACCGGACGTTCAGGTTGCGCGTGCCCAACTCGGTCCGGTTCATCGGCGTCAGTACCTGGATGTCGCGAAGCGGGTCGAGGCCGAAGCGGGCCGGGATGCGCTCGCGCACCATCGTGATGATCCGGTCCAGGATCGCCGCAGGGGCGTCCACCTCGATGAAATAAAAGTCGCCCTGGCCGGGAGGAGCCGACTCGGGCAGCTCCCCCTGGTTGACCTGGTGGGCGGCTCGCACGATCCAACTTCGACCCGCCTGGCGGAAAATCTCCGTCAGCCGCACCACCGGCACCGTCTTCGAGGCGATGATATCGGCCAGCACGGTCCCCGGCCCGACCGAGGGTAGCTGATCCACGTCGCCAACCAGCACCAGGCAGGTCCCCGGCGGCACTGCCCGCAACAGCTGGTTCATCAGCACCACGTCCACCATCGACATTTCATCGACGACCAGCAGGTCCACGTCGAGCAGTGTGTGGCGGTCGCGCTTGAAGCCTCCCAGAGCCGCATCAAACTCCAACAGGCGGTGAATCGTCTTTGCCTCATGGCCGGTCGTCTCGGTCAGGCGCTTGGCGGCCCGACCGGTCGGGGCGCACAGAGCACATCGCATCCCCTTGGCCGTGAAGATTTCCAAAATGCCGCGGACCAAAGTTGACTTCCCGACACCGGGGCCGCCAGTGATCACGAGCACCTTCTGGGTGACGGCCTGGCGGATGGCGTCGCGCTGGGTGGCGGCCAACTCCAGGCCCATGCGTTTCTCGACCCATTCCAACGCCGCCTCGATGTTGATGGCCGGCAGGGGGTGCGGTCCTTCACGCAGATGGCCCAGGGCCCGGGCCACCCCCAGCTCCGCCAGGAAGAGCGGCTTGAGGTAGAGCCACGGCTCCTCGCCGCTCGGCTCCCGCACCAACTCGTCCTCTTTTCGTCCCTCCTCGATGGCGGCGGTAATGATGTCGTGGCCGATGCCGGTCAACCGGGCGGTCTGCTCCACCACGGCCGCCTCGGGGAAGCCAACGTGTCCCTCGCTGCTCCGCTCCTGAAGGACGTAGCGGACAGCGGCGCGGGCGCGCTGCGGCGAGGCGGGGTCGATACCGAGCCGCTGGGCCAGCTGGTCGGCTGTCTGGAAGCCAAAGCCCCAGACGTCGGTCGTCAGCCGGTAGGGATTCGACCGTACGAGCTCGACTGCCTGGTCGCCATAAGCCTTGTAAATGCGGACGGCCTTGGCCGTGCCCAGACCGTGCGACTGGAGGAAGACCATGATGTCGCGGACGGCTTTCTGTTCCTGCCAACTCTCGCGGATGCGTTGGATGCGCCGCCGGCCAATCCCCTTGACCTCGCTCAAGAAAGATGGGCTCTCGTCGATGACTTGCAGCGTCCGTTCGCCGAAGACCTCGACGATCTTGCGGGCGAAGTGCGGCCCGATCCCTTTGATCAAGCCGGAGCCGAGGTACTTCTCGATCCCTTCGATGGTGTGCGGCGGGGTGGTGCGCAGCTCGTCAGCCTTGAACTGCTCGCCGTGGTCCCGGTCCTGGACCCAGGTGCCCGAGGCCTCGACATACTCGCCCGCCGTGGCGCTGGGCAGCCGGCCGACGACGGTCACCAGACCGCGCCGCCCCCGGGCCTGGACGCGCAGCACCGCAAAACCCGTCTCGGGGTTGTGGAAGGTGACGCGCTCGATGACCCCGGAGAGTGTTTCGGCCATAGTTCTTCCATTGTACCTGCCGGCGGCAGAGAAGCGGATGGCAGCAGGGAAGGGCGCGCGGCCGGCGTCAGCCGGCTGGTCGAGCCGCAATGGGAATGGCCGGGATTTCGCGATGCTCCGCCCCGGCACAGCGAAGGGGGCAGGCTCAGATGACCGTACCGTCGGGCACCACAGCGCTGTTCGGAATGACCACGATGCCGTCGCGGATGTGGTAATTAGGGCCGTCGGCCTGCTGCAACCGATGGCGGTTGATGATCTGCACGCCCCGGCCAATGCGGCAGTCCTTGTCCAGGATGGCCCGCTCGATCACCGAGCCTTCGCCCACGCCGAAGTCCGGTACGCCGCGCTGCCGGTTGGCCGCCCGCTCCGCATCGGTCTCGAAACGGTCCGCCCCGTTCATCACCGTGTCACGCAGGGTGACATTCCGGCCAATCCGGCTGCGCAGGCCGACAATGCAGCGCTGGAGCTTGGCCCCCGCCTCGATGACGCAGCCGTCGCTGATCAGGCATTGCTCCGCGACGGCGTCACTGACGCGCGAGGCAGGCAGGTGCCGCATGCGGGTGTAAATGACCCCCTCGGGACTGTGGAAGTCAAACGGTGGCTGGTCGCCGGTTAGGGCCAGGTTCGCTTCGTGGTAGGCCCGGACCGTGCCCAGGTCCTCCCAGTAGTCGTCGAACAGGTAGGCCTGGATGCGGCAGGTTGCCAGGCTTTCCGCGAAGACCTCGCGCACGAAGTCGGCGGCCGCGGGCCGGGCTTGCAGCAGGTTGAACAGGACCTGGCGGCTGAACAGGTAAATCCCCATGTTGGCCAGATACTCCCGCCCCTGGCTGACGATGCCCTGGCTCTCCAGCCAACCGGCCGGCAAGCGGAAGGGCTGGAGCTGCTCAGCGGTTGCCGGCTTCTCCACCAACCCGACAATCCGCAGCGAGCCATCCACGCGGACAACGCCGAGGTCGCGGGCCCGCTCGGCCGTCACTGGCAGCACGGCAATGGTGACGTCGGCCTGGCGATCGCGATGGGTGCCGAGCAGATGGCGGAAGTCCATGCGATAAAGTTGGTCGCCCGACAGGACCAGGAACTCGCGGGCCGAGTCTTCTTGCAGGTAGCGGAGGTTCTGGCGAACGGCATCGGCGGTCCCCTGGTACCAGCCGGCCGTTTCGTTGGTCTGCTGGGCCGCCAGGATCTCGACAAAGCCGCGGTTGAACGGGTCAAACTTGTAGGTGTGGGCAATGTGCTTGTGCAGGCTGACGCTGAGATACTGGGTCAAGACATAGATGCGGTTGATGCCGCTGTTGATGCAGTTGCTTATCGGGATGTCGATGAGGCGGTACTTGCCGGCGATCGGGACTGCCGGCACGCTGCGGTGCTTGGTCAGTGGAAAGAGATGGGCCCCGCGCCCGCCGCCCAAGATCAGACCGAGAACGCTCTGCATGGCCCCTCCCGTGAAATCGAATCCGTCAATAGCCGACGGCGCAGCCGTCCTTGCGGGCCTCCGAACCGCCGTGGAGCATGTTCGTGGCCGGGTCGATCAGGATCGCCTGGTAGCCGCCGCTGTTCGTCTTGGTGCGAATGACCTGATGGCCGCGCCGCAGCAACTCCACCACCACGGCTTGCGGGATGCCGTACTCCACCTCGACAATGCCGCCGTCCGGGCTGCCGGCCAGGCCGGTCGGCGTAGCCGAGCCGAGGTGTTGCAGGCGCGGCGCCTCGCCGGCCGCCTGGACGTTCATACCGAAGTCGATCAGGTTGCACAACACCTGCACGTGGCCCTGCGGCTGCATGTCGCCTCCCATGACGCCGAAGACCAGCCACGGCTTGCCCTCCTTCGTCACCATCGCCGGGATAATGGTGTGGAAGGGACGCTTGTGCGGCTCCAGACGGTTAGGATGCTTGTCATCCAGGGCAAAGAGGCAGCCGCGGTTCTGTAGCATGAAGCCAAGCTCGCCCGGCACCATCCCGGAGCCGAAGAGATAGTAAATGCTCTGGATCAGCGAGACACAGTTGCGGTCCTTATCGACCACACAGAGGTAAACGGTGTCTGACCGGCCCAGCTTCGGGTCGCCCGGCTCCACCTTCGTCATCGCTTTCTTCAGGTCGATCAGTTTGCGGCGCTGCTCGGCGTAGGGCTTGGAGATCAGCTCCGCCGTGGGCACCTTCACGAAGTCGGGGTCGGCATAGTAGCGGGCCCGGTCGGCGAAGGCCAGCTTCTTGGCTTCCACGAACAGATGCCAGTAGTCGGGCGATTCGGGCCCCATCTGGCTGAGATCGTAGCCCTCGAGAAGGTTGAGCATTTGCAGGACGGCGATGCCCTGGCCCGGCGGCGGCAGCTCCCAGACTTCGTAACCGCGGTAAGTAGTGTGGACCGGCTCGACCCAGGTGGAGGCGTGGTCCGCGAAATCCTGAAGTGTGAACAGACCGCCGCTCTTCTCGGAGAAGGCGACCATCGCCTCGGCCAGCGCCCCCTTGTAGAAGGCGTCGCGGCCGTTCCGGGCAAGCTCGCGGTAGGTGCGGGCCAGGTTGGGATTGCGGAACACCTCGCCGGGCCGCGGCGCCTTGCCGTCTTTCAGGTAAGTTTGGGCCGTGTCCGGGTGCTGGGCCAGGAGCGGCTCGGCGGTCTGCCAGGAGGCGGCGATCACCTCGGTGACCGGGAAGCCCTCCTCGGCGTAGCGGATGGTCGGTTCGAGGAGCGAAGCCAGCTTCATGGTGCCGAAGCGCCGCAGGAGCTGGTCCCAGCCATCGACACAGCCGGGGACCGACCAACTAAGCGGTCCGATCTCGGGGATCTGGGCCAGCCCCTTTTCCGCGAAGTAAGCACGGGTCGCCCGGTAGGGGGATCGGCCGCTGGCGTTGAGGCCGTAGAGCTTCTTCGTCTTGGCGTCCCAGACAAGAGCGTACAGGTCGCCGCCGATGCCGCACATCATCGGCTCCACCAGGCCGAGGGCGGCGTTGACGGCGACGGCCGCATCGACGGCATTGCCACCGTTCTTGAGGACATCAAGGCCGATCTGAGCGGCCAGCGGCTGACTGGTGGCGACCATGCCGTGCGGCGCCATTACCACCGAGCGGCCGGTGCGCCCGGCGGTCGGCGTGTGCCGCTCGGCGGCGGCCGCTGCCAGGGCGATCAGGACGCCGAGGACCAGGGGCAACAAGGGAAGGAGCTTGAACATGACGAGCATTCCTCTCAAGGCGGCATGGGGCGTTTCCGGCAGTGTAAAGGGAATCGCGGCAGAAAGGAAGTAGTCCGTAGTCGGTAGCAAGACCGTCCGCATCGGTGGGCGAGCGGCCCGCGTCAGCGGGCCGGTCCTAGCGAGCCGGTGGGCGAGCGGCCCGCGTTAGCTGGCCGGTCCTAGCGAGCGGCCCGCGTCAGCGGGCCGGTGGGCGAGCGGCCCGCGTCAGCGGGCCGGTGGGCGAGCGGCCCGCGTCAGCGGGCCGGTGGGGCATGGACCCACTCACACCGGCCGCTCGCCTACCCGGCCGGTTCACACCGGCCGCTCGCCTACCCGGCCGGTTCACGCCGGCCGCTCGCCTACCCATACTTCAGTTTGCCGACCTGAGCGATGGCGTCGGCGATCTCTCGGGCCTCGGACTCGCTCCGGCTCCAGTAGACGGTGCGGGGTTCCCCGCCCTGGGCCACCAGCTTGAGTTGGTACTTGTCCCGGAACAGGAACAGCCAGGCGAGCAAGCCAGGAACCACGCCGCAGATGAAGAGGATCAGAAGAAGCGTCCCGTCCAGGCCGGCCTCCTTGCTGTTCTGCACATTCAGCGCGACCCTCTGGTAGCCGCTCAGGTCGTGGGTCTGGCTCCCCCTGAAGAGGAAGCCGACCCAGCGCGTGGTGGTCAACTCCAGGTGGCCCGACCGGCCGCGGCGCAGCGAGGCGGTCATGAACGTACCGGCACTGAGGAACAGGGGGATGCCGACGACCAGAAAGAGGATGACCGCCAGCACCACGGCCGCCGTCAGACTGAGCCACAGCCAGGCCAGCACGCACCACGCCAGGAAAAAGACGGCGATGCCGGCCAGGGCCGCAGCGCGAACGATCAGGGTTCTCTTGTTCTCCCAGTGGCGCTCAAACCGCTCGTGGACAGTGGTCAGCTGCTGACCGGTCGTCAGGTTGTAGCCGCACTCCAGGCAGATGATCGCTCGGTCAGCCATCGGGTGGTTGCAGTTAGGACAGCGGCGGCCGGTCCCGATGTCATCCCGCGCCTGGTCGGGGGCAGACAGCTTCATCCCCAGAAGGGCCGGCACATCGTCAGGCGATTCGGCCGACTCGTCGCTCTCGCCGAGCGGGATGGCGACGATCGCTCCGCAGTCGGGACACTTCACCTTGCTGCCGGCATACTGCTCCTCGGCCTTCATGCGCTTGCCGCAGTACGAACACTGGATGGTCAACGGCATGACTGTCCTCGCAGGGGAAAAACTTGGCATCGCGAACGGGCGAAGACAGGGCAACGGTTGAGGATACCAGGCGTTTGCCGTTCCGCAACCCGGAAATGGGCTGGACTCCCGGCTGAGAGGGTAGGCTCGTTCGGCTATAATCTCGGAGGAAAGTAGTCGCCGCACGCGGCAAGGCGATTACTGTTTGGCTTGACCTGGAGAAGTCAGAGCAGGCGGCAATTCTATCTCGCCCGAGCTTTGCTGTTCGTGGGCCTTGCGGGCCTTGTCGTCGGCGGCCCGGATGACGGCCTGCACGTCCGGCAGGGCCGCCTGGAGGAGTGCGGCCGGCACCAGGGCGTCGGGACCTTGGGCCAGGTAGCGCCAGAAAGTGACCCGCCTGGCCACAGCGGCGTTGCTTTGCAGCTTCTGGTAAACCACCTGGGCGGCCTTGAGGCGGGCGCGGG
>DATLYH010000330.1:0-29666 GCA_035575035.1 Gemmataceae bacterium | reverse complement strand
CGGGGGCGAGGGGAGCAAACGCTTCCCCCCTCTCTCCCCTTGGGGGGAGAGGGTTGGGGTGAGGGGGACGTCGGCCGGGTCCGGTTCGAGGCGGAACAGGAATTCGGGGCTGACCAGGATGGCGCTGAGGGCCGCCTCGATGCCGGCGTCGAAATCCCCCTCGCGCCGGCCGTCGCGGTAAAACGGCAGGATGCGCTCGAGGTCCGCATCACGGACGGGCCGCCGGTAGGCCCGACGCATCAGCGCCGCGAGGATTTGCTTCGCGCAGGCCTCCTCCTCGTCCGGCGACTTGGGCCGGGTAATAAAGATGCGACGGCGGCTCGGGGTGTCGCCCGGCCCTTTGTCCTCGAACGGCCCGGTGATGGTGACCTGATAAACGGCAGGCCCGGTCCGCGGGTGCCGATGCATGTTGAACCGGGAATGATACGGCTGGCGGAGGGTTTCAAGCAGCGACGACGGATTCTTCAGGAACGTTATGCCCAGGTCATGGGGGCCGGCCTTCACCGGCAGGCGGAACTTCAGATGGGCATCGACGTGCTGGAAGTCCTGGCGGCCCGGCGGCGGCTTCACCGTGAACGACTTGACCCGCTGCCGGTCGAGCAGCACTTCCAGCTCATGCGGCTCGTACAGGCCCTCGACATGTTCGTTGCGGTCGCGCGCCAGACGGATCTGGATCTCGTATTCGCCGTCCCGCGGGAAGGTGTAACGGATCAGGGTGCCGCCGCGCGTTCCCAGGGGCAGCCCATCCATGCGGTCTTCCTGGGTAATGTCGGCCCGGACGCGAATGGTGTCGCCGCCGGGCGACCGCCGGGCACTGCCGACCGCCAAGCGGCTGATCTTCTCCGCCGCCGTGAGGTAGCGGTTGAGCAGGGTCGGCGAGAGGGTCCCGACCGTGACGTTATCGAAGCCGTGGCCGGCCTCGTCCCCCGGCAACAGCGCCGCTGCGTCGATCTCCAGCGCTAGCAGGTCGCGGATGGCGTTTTGATACTCGGTGCGGGTCAGCCGCCGAATGGTGTCGGTGCGGCCGGGGTTTGGCCGCTCCGCCGCCGCGCGGTCGAGGGCAGCCTCGAGCTGCGCCACGACAGCCGCATAGGTCGCCTCATCCGGCCGCTTTCTCCCCGCAGGCGGCATTTGGCGGGCGCGCAGCCGGCGAACGACCTTCTCCCAGACCTCCGGGTGCCGGCCTATCTCTTCAGAGACGACGGAACCAAGGTCCAACCCGCCCTTGGCGACGGCCGCATCGTGACAGCCTAGACAAAACTTATTGACCATCGCCCGCACGGCGGCCGGCTCTTCGCCGGATGTCTCGCCCGCCCAGGCCAGGGCCGAGGCAGCAGCAAGCGTCAGGATGGTCCCAATGCGCATCATAGTCTCGGAGCGGAGTCCTGGGGTCGCTTCCATGCGGCCACGGTGTATTAGCTGTAGCAAACCTCGGTGATTGACTTTACCCTCGCGAAGGGCGGCCGGCAACAGGATTCCTGTCCAGGAGATGGCGTGCGGTCAGCCTGGAGATTCCCAATCCTCCCGGAAGCGCTGCCCGTCCGTTCTTCCCTCCTTGGGCCACGGGTCGCCGCGCATGTGATAGCCGCCGTTCTCCCAGCTCTCCCAGAAGCCAGGCCGGTCGTGCTCCATCAACTCGATGCCGCGCACCCACTTGGCACTCTTCCAGGCGTATAGCCGCGGCACCACCAGGCGGAGGGGGTAGCCGTGGTCCGGCTCCAGGTCCTGGCCGTTGTGTCGCCAGGCAAACAGGCAGTCCTCGCCGAGGAAGTCCTCCAGCGGCAGGTTGGTGGTGAAGCCGTGCTCGCAGTGGACCATCACATACTTCGCCTCGGGCAGCACCTGGACGTGGCGGAGCACCTCGCGCGTGCTGACCCCTTCCCAGAGGTTGTCGAGCTTGCTCCAGCCGGTGACGCAATGCATATCGGCCAGCACCTGCACGCGCGGCAGGGAAAGGAACTCGTCGTAGGTACACTCCCAGGGTTTCTCAACCAGGCCAAAGATACGGAACGTCCAGGTGGCGCGGTCGAAGGACGGCGTGCTGCCGGCGTGCAGGACCGGCCACTTGCGCGTCAGCACCTGCCGCGGCGGGATGCGCTGGTCCCGGTGGACGTCAGGACTCTCAATCAACGGGACCTTGGGATCGCTCATCGTTATAGAGGACCGCGTGAATCGTTCTGGTTGGCCGCTTGCGACTTAGCGCTAAGCTACAAGCGGCTACCAAGGCCATCCCAGATGACCCCGGATTAGTAATGAAACCCACTCTTGCGCACATGGACCATCGGATGGCCCTCGCCCAGCATCCGGCCGGCGATGACCCGGCCGATGTACAGGTCATGGTCGCCGGCAGCGCAGCGGGACACCACCCGGCAGTCGAGGTACGCCAGCGCCTCACTCAACACCGGGGCGCCGCTCGCGGCACGCTCGACCGCCAGCCCGGTGAACGCCGGCTCGTCCAGCCGGAAGCCCCGGCCGAAGTGGATCAGCATATCGGTCTGGCTCTCGTCGAGAATGTTCACGACGAAGGGGGCATCCTCGGTCAGCCAGGCGGCGATCTCGCGGCCGCGCTTGATCGCCAGGCTGATCTGCGGCGGCTCGAAGGAGCACTGCTGCACCCAGCTGGCCAGCATGCCGGTTTCCGCACCACCGCGGCGCACCGTCACCACAAACAGCCCGCTGGGGATGCGGCCCAGAGCGGCGGCCAGCTGCTTCTGCGGCTCGCGGTCGTTCATCGGTACTCTCTCGTCTTCGGGCTCAAGCCGGGCTCAGGTTTCGAACCCAAAAAAACCGTTATCCAACCGAGAATATGCTTGACATTCCACCAGGAGCAACTGTAACTTCTACTTGCGGTGCCCATCGACTGTCGAGGAGACAGTTGTGAGGCGCCGTTTTCTTTGCGCGCCACCACCTCTCCTCCTCACTCAGCCGACCCCGTTCACCAACCACCATCAACCTTCTTGGACCTGACACGCTTGTCTGGGGCTAGATCTCCTTTCTACCGTAGTAAAGGGGTGCATCATGACTTCCCGAAGACAGCAACCCATCTCGGGAATCCGTTCCGGCCGGACGTGCTTGCGGTTGTTCCTGGCCCTCGCCCTCCTAGGCGCTCTGACCGCGTCCGGGCAGGCGGATCACATCGCCGGTCTGAACATTACCGTCGACGACATCGGCCAAATCCGCCTTCACGTGGGGACGGCTGACTTCACCGCCACTGGCAATCAGGGGATTGGCAAGGCCACGCCCGCCGGCGAACAGAGCGGCTTCTACGTCAAGGCGGGCAACCTGGCCACGACTGCGGCGGGTGTGAACGAGCATCACTTCAACTGGCTCCAGATCGTCAAGGTGCAGCCGCCAGGGCACAACGCCACCTTTGGGGCCGTGCCTCACGCCGACCCCTCCGACGCCCCCGCCAATCCCACGCCCCGCGACAACCAGCCGTGGTATCTCAACGAAAGCGGGGCGGGCGGACCGCCCGCGCCCCCCATCAATCCGCCGTTCGACCTACCGCCGGGCACCGACACCCTGCTCCCCTACCAGGACTTCCCGTCCGGCTTCAACCTCGGGGACATGATTGCCTTTGACACTTACCTGGTGAGTATCGTCGATCAAACGGCCAAGACCTACTCCGTACATGCAGGCTTCACCTGGAAGATCACACGCGAACTCGACCCCGGTGTCAACGTGGTGCGCAACCATGTCGTCGAGTTGCGGGAAATCAGCCCGGTGCTCCCCCAGGCCTACCAGGACATCGCGGCCAATTACCAGAACATGGGCTGGCGGTTGGTGCCGGAACCGCCCACGTTCATACTCGCCGGCCTGGGCGCCAGTGGATTAATGGGCTGGCGTTTCCTCCGGCGCAACCGCGCCGCGTAGACGACCGGCGCAAAGGCGTGGCCTCAGGTCAGGCCTTTCGGCTCGCTTTCCAGGTCGGTCTTCAGCGGCCGGCCCAGCAATTCCTCCACGCGCCGCACCTTGCTTGTCAGCCGGCCGGCAGGTCCCGCGCGGTAGTCCACCTTGATGACACAGCTGATCCGGTCGCAGTCCGGCCGCAGGGCCTCGAAGCAGCGCCGCACCACGGCGAAGACCTCGTCCCACTCCCCTTCCAGGATGGTGCCCATCGCGTGCAGCCGATAATCCAGGCCGCTGGCCGCCACGATCTCCAGACAGCGGGCCACATACGGGCCGACCGATTCCCCCTTGCCCAGCGGGGTCATACTGAACTCAAGCAGGACCACGGCAACGCTCCGTTACTTTTTCTTCAGCAGTTCGACCGCCAGTTTCTCGACCTCGGCATAGTTGACCTCGGTGAACTTCTGGACGATCTTGCCGTCGCGGCCGATCACGAAGACTGCCGGCGGGCCGTCGATTTTCAGTTTTTCCTGCCAGACCTCCACCTTCTCATCCAGGATCAGGTTGGTGAAGGTGGCTTTCTTCGACTCCAGGAACTTCAGGACCGTCTCCTTGACCCCCGGTTCATTGGGATCGTCCAGACTGACGGACACGGCGGCCAGACCGTCCTTGGCGTACTTGTTGTGCATCTCGACCAGATGCGGGAATTCCTTCTTGCAGGTAATTCAGGTGTCGGCCCAGACATCCATGACGACGACCTTGCCTTTGAGGCCGTTGAGGGTCCGGATCAGGTCGTCGAATTTCACCACCCGCAAGGTCACCTTGTCCGCCGATGTCTGACCGGCGGCCGGCAGTGCCAGGCTCCCGGCCAGCACAGGCAGCGCCAGCAAGGCCGGCCACCTGCACCAGCGAATCGCACGCATGACCGATCTCCTTGTGCCCGAGCGCGGCGCACCCCGGTCCTTCCGGGGACGGCACGGCTGCTCTTCTCTTCTCATCGTAAGCAACTAGCCGCTTCGCGGCAAAGGCCGACTCCCGGCACGCAATGCGGGCGGCTCATTTCGGATGTGTCCCGGCAGCGCGATCAGTCAATGATGCTGAGGTACGGCACCACCGGCCCGGCGGCGCCCGGCGAGCGGCTGGCGCGCGGGTCAAAGGCCGGCTGCGGGCCGGGGTTGGTCAACAACAACGAGCGGTCCACGATGGCGAACATGCGATGGCGGACATGGCGGTTCTCGGCGCGGCCTAACTCGGGGCCGAGCTTGACCGGGCGGGTGGTGTCGTCGGTCACCTCGAAGAAGCCGACCGTCAGCCAGACGGCGAACACGTTGCTGCGTACCGTCACCTGGTTGAAGATCTTCGTCAGCAACTCGTACTGTTGGTACGGGTGCTGGGCTGCGGGCACGGCCAGGATCGGCGGGCCGCCTCCGGGAAGGGAACGCAGGAGGGTAGATTGCAGGCCGGTCTCGGAAGGCTGCGAGTCACCTGACGAGGCCGGGCCGGTTGCCAGGCTGCGGAACGGCCGATCGCCCGGGCCGGGGACATCGCCGCTGATGGTCCGCGACATCTTCAGCTTCTCGAACATGTCCGCCACCGTCCCCTCGTTGAAGCGGTTCGACGGCTGCGGGTCGCACAGGGCCAGGAAGATTTCCTTGTCCCAGACCGTGTTAAGATTGATCTTCCCCGGGATGCGCTCGCTGACGGCCGTTGGCGTGATGGTGAAGCCGGCGCCGTGGTCCCTGAGGAAGTCGGCGATGAACCCGGCGGGCTGCTCGGGGGCCGGCGGCAGGATCGCCTTGACGCGGACCACTTCCTCGGTGGGCAGACCGTGGTCGATCAGCACGCAGGAGCCGGCCTCGATCTGCCAGGTGCCGCCCGCCGCCGTCAGCCCACCCAGCGCCGCCGGGTACACCGTGCGGTTGGCCCCGGCCGTGACCGGTTGCGCTGACGTGGTGCGGGCGTTCATCAGGCCCAGGCTCCAGGGGCGGGTGCAGAAGAACTCCAGCGCCCGGTAGAGCCGATGCGACTGCGGCGACGATAAGCCCGCGCCGGTCAGGTCCTCATCGAGCCACGGCGCCCGGTGGTTGAACCGTTTGCCGTCCGGTTTGATGAATTCCTGCGTCAGCTCGTGCGGCTTGTACGCCGAGACGTGCAACAACTCGATGGGGCTGATTAACGGCCGATCCAGGTGGACCAACCAGTCGAAGGCCGGGTAGCCGGCGGGCCGGCGGCGCCAGTTGGGGCCGGTCGTCTCCGGGTCGGTGTTGTGCTGGAAGAAGGTGTGCTGGGGCTGTCCTGGCAGCGGGGGCTGCGGCCACTGTCGCCGTAGCTGGGTCTCGTGGCCCGCGTAGGGCTGCTTCCGGCCGACCGAGAAGCGCGCCTCCACCGGCAGCGGCGCCGGCCCCGGTCCATCCGGAACGGCCGCGCTGACCTCGGCCGCATAGTGGGCTTCCACGTTGGCCATGAAATCAACCGTGACATAGGGATTGTGCGGGCCAGGCGGCAGGTAGGGGCAGGCCAATCGTTGCAGCAACAGGGTCGGCCGGGGCAGCAGCTGTCTCATCGGGTTGGCGGCGGGAATGACGAAGCTCATCTCCGGCCGCCGCAGCGTCTCGAGCGGCTGGCCATCCGGGGTGGGCAGGAACGGACTGTGCTCACCAGGGCCCAGCTGCGGGCCGAGGACATAGAAGCCCCGGTTGCCGGCTTCCGGACCGAAGAAACCGAAATCATAAGCGGCGTCGGCCGGCAGGATGACGCGCGTATCGACCACCGGCGCCGGCGGGGCGACAGGCTCAAACCGATCCACCACGCTCAGGACCGAGCCGGTGCCGGGCGGATAAAGTTCGCCGCGCACGTTCTCCGGGGCCCGCAGCGGATCCAGGGCATAGGGGCTGAGCCGGGCGATGACCAGGCGATACACCGCGTAGCCGTTGTTCATTCCCGGCCCGGTGGGAGGCATTGCCAGCCAGGCCGCACCGTTGCGCCAGGGCGCGGTCACCGGCTCGTCGTGTCGGAAGGGGTTGTACAGCTCGACCCAGATGTTGCACTTGAGCAGCGTTGCATGGGGCGAGCCTGGGTCGGTCAAACCGGGATCGCCGGGGGCGTTGGCATACTCGGCGTAGGCCTCGTTCAACAGCACGCGCGGCAGCTCGGTGCCGTAGACCCATTCGCCCCCGGCCCAGTTGAACGGCGTCATGCAGTCGTCGGGGTCGATGAAATCGACGATGTTGACCGCCAGCTGGGCCAGCCAGCGGAGGGCGTTCCAGCGCGCCGGCTCATAACCGGGCATTCCGGGCGGCGCGGGTTGGCCGGTGCCGGTCAGCCGTCGGAGCCGCTCCAGGATGTCAGCCGCCAGTTGTTGCCGGGCCGTCTGCGCGACGGCGAAGCCGGTCGGGTCGGCGATCCGGCCATCGGGCCCTAGGGGATAGGCAGGGAGCGGGCGATTCAGGTCGAGCCGTCGCAACGCCGTCAGCCAGGCCGCGGCGCGGCCGTCGGGACCCCATTCGCTGTCCGGATGGTTGGGCGGTCCAGACGGCCGGGGTGGGAAGCCGGCCGAGGGGTGCGGCGAGAGTTGCGGCAGCGGCCAGGGCGGCGGCAGACGGTTGTAGAGGGCAGGACCGCTCGGCCAGAACCAGGGAGTGATGCCCGGCCGGTCCACGTCAAAACTGCGCAGCGTCACCAGACGGCGCCGCTTGGCCGCACCCTCCGGGTCGGAGCGGTCGGTGAACGTATGGGGGCACAGGCGGAACAGGTCGGCGGCGAACGCCTGCGAGCCGGTATCCCGATAACGGAGCAGCGCCTCCATGTTGGCCAGGGACAGCAGGCGGTCCGGAGGCATTGGCCGGATCGGGTTGTACAGCGCGGGATGGCCTTGGCCCTCGCCGGCCGAGCCGTTGCCGTAGCCGCTCACCGCGGCCGGGAAACAATCACAGGGCAAGGCAGGCAGCGCCCCCGGTAAGGAAAGCTGACTGGACGGCGCCCCGCCGGCCTGGGCGCCGTCGAAATCCACAGGGGCGTAGAACCGCGGCTGGCCGGGGAAGACGAAGGTGTTATTCGGCAGCGGCGAGTGCGGCTGCGTGCTCAGGCCGTAGCGGCCGCCGAGGCCCCTGCCGGCCAGCAGGTGCGGCCATTCCGCCGGCGTGTTGGTCAGGACCCGGCCCAGGTTCACCTCCCAGGGGCCCCATCCCTGGTTCGACGCATGCCCGGCGAAGCCGGGCCCGCGCAGGTTGCCGTGGACATTCAGGTTGACCCGGTTGTCCAGGTCCAGGATCAACGCGGCGAACAACGGCTTGTACTTGCGGCCATCGGGCGCCCGGCAGACCGGGGCGTCCAGGTCGATCCAGATACTATCGTTGCCGCCGGGGGCGCCGATCAGGTTCTTGACATCGCCCCCCTCGTCCTCCGGGTAGGGAAAGCCCGGTCCCATGTCAATCGGCCGCGGCCGGAGGATCAGATACTTCCCCTCCGAATTAGTCCAGTTGGGATTGGTCGGGCGGAGGGTGCCGAAGAGCCACGGCCGGTGGAAGGAAGGAAGGAGCAGCGTACCGTCGGCCTTCAGGGCGGCGAGGAAGAGGTTATTCAGATCGGGGTAAGTGTACGGGGCGTTGACGCCGCCGGCGAAGGGGCCGCGCGGCTGACCGAGGCCGGTGCGGGCCGGCTGGTTGTTGATCCAGTTGAGCCGCTCCGGGTCGCGCAGGAAGCCGTCGGCCGGATGGTAGGTGTAGTTGATCAAGTCCTGGTCATCGCGGCCCGGGAACGGCGAGGGCAAACTCAGCCGGCCGACACCGTTGAACGGCACGTCGTTGTTCCGCAGCCTCAGGGTGCCGTCGGGCGCCAGCTCGTAGTTCAGGCCGAACATGTTCCGGGCCAGGCTGTGGCCGCGCAGCCCGGACCAGACGCCGCGCTCATCGTCCGGTACGTCGTAGATCAGCTGGCCCAGGAAATAGGCCAAAAGCGCCTCGGGGTCGATGTCGGCCGTCCCCTTCGCCTGGGCGTCGCGGTATGCCCGGGCGGCGGTGGCCTCGGCGTCGGCGTAAAAGACCAGCGACAATCCCAGGATGGCGAAAAGCAGCAGCATCAGCAGGACGACAAGGAGAATCATCCCCCGCCGCGGCTCGGCCACCGGGATAGGTCGGGATCGGAACATGGGAATCTGCGGTCGCCTCTTCAGGGAGGAGTACACCGGCCCGCTCACGCGGGCCGCTCGCGGGTCACCGGGGAGTACACCGGCCAGCTCACGCGGGCCGCTCGCGGGTCACCGGGGGTACACCGGCCAGCTTACGCGGGCCGCTCGCGGGTCACCTTGTCACCAGGTCACCCCGGATATTCAGTAATTCAGCGCTCGACCTTCAGTTCCGGCCGGGCCTGCCGCAGGTCGTCGATCGCCGCGTCCGTGACGGGCGTGTCACCCAGGAAGAGCCGGCGGAGCCGTGGCAGCTCCTTGAGATGAACCAACCCGGCCCCGGTGACCCGGGTGTTCTGCAAGTACAGCGTCTCCAGCCGCGGCAGCCCCCGGAGGTGGACCAGGCCGGCGTCGCCGATGCCGTTGTCGTCGATGCGCAGCTCCCGAAGCTCGGTCAGGCCGCCAAGGTATGCCAGGCCCTCATCACCGATGGCTGCGGCGTGCAGGTTGAGTGTTTGCAGGTTGATCAACCCCTTCAGGTGGCTTAGCCCTTCGTTGCCCACCGGGATGCGGGCCAATCCCAGCATTTGCAGGCCGGTCAATCCCTCCAGGTGGACCAGGCCGGCGGCGGTCACCAGGGTTTCGCCGAGGTCGAGACGGCGCAGGCCGATCAATCCCTTGAGGTGCTCCAGGCCCCGATCGGTCACCTGGGTGCCGTAGAGGTTCAACGACTCCAGGGCGGTGAAGCCTTTCAGGTGGGCCAGTTCGTCATCCACCACGGAACGATGGGCGAGGTCCACCGTGACGACCGGCCGACCGGGCCGCGCATCATCCGTTTCGATAGCCGCCCCCAGCCCGCGCAGGACGGCCACGGGGTCTCGCGGCGGCGCAACCGGCCGTTCGACCGCCGCCGGCTCGGGCGGCGCCGGCACCCCGCCTTCTCCAGGGGGAGAGGGAGACCGGCCGCAGCCGATGGGCAAAAGGATAAGCAGAAGCAATGCGACTCGTTGCATAGTGCCAGATCAAAGGACTTTTTGTCACCCGTCGCTAACGCTCCGGGCTCGGATAATACCCGTCGCTGACGCTCCGGGCTCGGAAGCCGATCAATGTTCCGCGCGGAACATTCGTGCACCTGGACCCGGTCCCCCTTGCCGCTCCCCCGCCGATCAGATGAACCCCAGGGTGGTCGGCGAGAACTGGCCGATGTTGGGGAAGACGTAGGGCAGGTCGGCCGGCGCTACCCCGTACCAGGTGGCCAGGGTGGCGCCGAACTGGTCCACCGCTACCGTCGGGATCCACCGGCCGCGGGTGTCGGTGTCGTAAGCATTGCCGCGCGTTAGGGTTGGGAAGACCGTCCCATTGCCTCCCCGGCTGGTCGGCAGCGGGATGCCGTAGAACTCCCGCCCCTGTACCGCCCCGCCCACAACGAACTGATGGCTCCCCCAGGCGTGGTCCGTCCCCACAATCGACCCCGAGCCGGACGGGTTGAAGGTTCGTGAGAAGTCGGACAGGGTGAAGATGGTCACCCGCGACGAGATGTCGCCCACCGCCGGGTCGTTGTTGTTCTTCAGCCAGTGGTAGAAGGCGCCGATGGCCTGGTTCAGCTGGGTGAAGAGATTGGTTTGGCCGGGGAGTTGGTTCTGGTGCGTGTCGAAACCGCCGAGCTGGCAGAGGAAGATCTGCCGGTTCAGGCCCAGGGCCGGCTGGGTCAGGTTGGCTTTGATCACCCGGGCGATTTGCAGCATCTGGTTGCCCAGGCCGGTGTTGGGGAACGGCGTGGTGATGGTCGGGTTGACGTTCAGGGCAGCATCCACCGCCAGGGCCTGGTCGGTCAGCCGCTGGGCCGCCTTCACCAGCACGTTTCCCTGGTCGATGCTGCGGAGGTAGTCAAAGGCATTGCGGCGGGCGGTCTCGGCCGCGCTGGTGCCGTAGCCGTTGAGCACCAGCGCCGCATCCAGCGTCGTCGGTGCCGGCGGGATGGCCAGCGGCTGGGTGGTCACGCCGATGGTGTAGACCTGGGCGCCGGCGACCGAGGTGATCATCGGGAAGCGGGTCCCCTGCGGGTCGCTGGTGGTGGCGTTGAGCAGGATGGTGCGGTCGGCGGCCCGGCCGCCCCAGCCGGTGCCGCTGTTGGTATTCGAGATCGAGGTCTGCCACTGGCTGATCTGGTCGGAGTGGGAGAAGAGCTGCTGCGGCCGGGGGATGGTGCCGTTCTGGTAAAGCTGCCGCGGCGTCTGCGAGGGATTGGCCGGGTTGAAAAACGGCCGGATCAGCGGGCCGACGTTGCAAACCACGGCCGCCCGCCCCTGATTGAAGAGGGTCGCCAGCCCCGCCATGTTCACGGCCGGACTGCCGAGCGTGAAGTCGGCGAAGGCGGGGTGCAGCCCGAACGAGTCGGTGCCGAAGCTAGCCGGCGAGATCGGCAGCAGGTTGGCCTGGGGGATGGCCAGGCCCGAGGAAGCCCGCTCGTTGGCGTAAGCGGTATAGCCGCCGACCGGGGCCGAGCCGCTCCCCAGGGGAATGATCGTGTTGTTGCTGTCGTTGCCGCCGTTCAAAAAGACGCAGACCAGCGCCTTGTACTGGCCCCCGGTCTGCGCCAGGGCATTGGTCATCGTCAGGCTTTCAATGAAACCCACCAAGGCCGCACTGCTCGTGGTGAAGCCCACCTTACGAAGGAACTGTCTGCGCGTCAGGTTCATCGGTCGATCTCCCGCTGATCGGTTCCTGGCGAGCGGCCGGCTCACACCGGCCGCTCGCCCGTTCGCTAGCCTACGTCCCTCTCCCTCGGTTCACCTCTGCACCTGGAACTGGGCCGAGCTGATGACCAGGTAAAGCGCCGTTCGGGCCCGCCGCAGCGGCGTGTTGCCCGACAGCGATGGGCTGATGGCCGTGAGAATGCTGGCCCGCATCTCACTGGACATGGAGCCGGCCATCAAAAGGATGTTCAACTTGTCCAGCAGCAGATTGCCGCTCGGGTCGGCCGCCGCCAGATCGACCAACTCGGTCAGGTCGATCGACGTACCCGCCGGTGCGTCCCGGCTGACTCCGACCAGGACTCGGATCGGGCTGGTGTTGCTGCTGTTCGGGATGGCGATACTGTCGGCCCGGTTAGCCCGTGCCAGGGTGGTCGAGGTGTTCAGGATGCCGAACTCCGGCCCAAGCACGCCGGGGGCAATCTCCTTGTCGGGCGGATAGTAGCTGAAGACCGACGGCGGCCGGTAGATGTCCATTCCCAGACTGGTGATCTGGGGGTTGAGGTGGCCGTCACTCAGCGCCGTCCGGTTTGCCGACAGCGGCCGGAACGGTCGGAGGACGTTCAACAGAAAAAGGGCCGGGTGCTTGAGGTGGCCGTAGGTCGGGTCGGTCTTGAAATCGCCGCGGGCCTCGGGGTCGAGCAGGATGGCACGGACCACCTCGCGGAGCTGATGCGGGCTGGTGCGGTGGGCATCGAAGACCGCCGCCACCCGCGCCACGTAGGCCGGGCTGGGGTTGCTGGTCACCAGGTGCTGGATCAACTGTTTGCTGATAAACGGGCCGACGTTGGGATGGTTGTAGACGTTGTCGAGCGTGTCGTTCAGGTCGGCAGTGGCGCCGGCGATGCCGCTCCGCCCCGTCGGCAGTTGGTAGTTGTTGAAGAGCACCGGCCGGGGCGTGGCGAAGTCGTGGTTGTTCGGGTTGACCACCATCGGGTCGAGGTAGTTGGTGCTGCCGGGCGGGTCGCGAGTCGTGTTCCGGGGGGCAAACGACCAGCCGGTCAGAACCCGGGTGAAATTATCGACCACGGTCTGGTCATAGGTCGGGATCGCCTGGCCGGTATTGGGGTCGATCTTGAAGGTGCCGTCCGGGTTCAACTCGAACAGGCCGATGGAGAACAGTTGCAGCAACTCCCGGGCGTAGTTCTCATTGGGCCGGGTCCGGGTGCTCAGGGCCATATCGAGGTAGTTCCCCATCCCCGCGTTGAGCGTGATCTCCTGAAGGAACTGCCGGTAGTTGCCGAAGGCGTGGCGATCGCAAATTTGCAGATACGGTGTCATCCACGACGGCTGGGTGACGTCCAGCCCGGAGACAACGACGATCTGGTGCAGCGCAAAGGCCACCCGCTGCCGGAGCTGGTCCCGACCATACAGGGCATTGGTGAAGAAGCGGCATTGCAGCGGGTACATGGTGTAGTTGTCCCGGATACAGATCGGCTGGGCGTTCGGGTCGTTGGGATTGGCCGGGCAGCCGGTGGCGCTATCGTTGGGGAACAGCGGCAGGGTGGGATAGCCCGAGGCCGGCAGGGCGAACTGCTCGTCCAGCCAGGCGTTGAAGCCGATGCTGCGGACGTAGGCGATCAGGCCGTCGGTCGGTCCCCAGGTCGCCTGCTGCAAGAAGCGCACCGCATCGGGCAGCGACACCAGTTGGGCGGCGCTGACCCGCTCGATGCGGACAGCATCGGCGACAACCTGGCCGTTGGCCTGATCGGTCAGGCGTACTCGGAGGGTGCCGCCGGCAATGGGGTAAGGCCCGCCCAGGTCCTGCCAGCGGACGCCGGCGTCGGTGAAGGTGCCGGGGGGCTGGCTCTGGTTCACCCGGATGGTGGTCAGGGGCATGTTGCCATTGAGCACGGTATAGGGAGCGTTGGTGGCGTTGCCGGTCTGGGCCGCCCAGGTGGCGGAGACGCGGTACAGGCCGGGAGCCAGCCCGGTGAAGGTCCAGGTCGCCGTGTTGGCTCCGCTAGTCGAACGGGCGACATGTACCTGGTCCTGCATCCCGCCCGGCCTGGTGGCCCACCCTGCTCCGGTGGTGCTGAAGGCGCTCTCACCGTTGTCCACTACCTTCCCCATAAAGCCGACACGCTCGATCCGGACGGCGTCGGCCGTCACGGTCCCGTTGGCCTGGTCGGACAGCCGCACCGTCAGGGTAGTGCCGCTGATGGTGTACGGCTCGCCCAGGTCATGCCACGGCTGGCCGGCGTCGATGAAGGAGGCGGGGAGGACTGCCTGGTTGACGAAGGCCTCACCGACCAACCGGGTGCCGTCCAGGACGCTGTAGCGAGCATTGCCCGCGGCGCCGGCGTCAGGCCGCCAGGTGGCCGCCACCCGATACGAGCCAGGTGCCAGCCCGGTGAAGGTCCAGCTGGCGGTGTTGGCCCCGGCACCAGGAGGGAGCCGATCGAAGTCCTTGCCGAAGGCGCCCGCGGCGTCGGGCTGGGAGAACCATCGGCCGGCGGTGCTGTAGCCGGCGTCGCCGTTGTCGATGATCGCCAGGCCGGGCGGCGCCGTGGCCGAGCCGGTGATCGTCACGTTGAACGGATTCCGCACCGGGTCATTGGTGCCGAACGACAGCATTCCTGTGTAGACACCTGGTGCAGCCGGATTGAGGGCGACAACGAAAGTCGTCGTTGCATTCGGGGCCAGCGTCGTGGTGCCGAAGCCGGCCGTCAGGGTGAACCCTGTTGGTAAGTTGATCGGCCCCGACAGGGTCAGATTGGCGGTGCCGGCGTTCCGGACCGTGAAGGTGATGGGGCGGGGCGTGCCCGCCACGGTGGTGCCGAAGTTCACCGTCCCGGTGTCGTCGGGGATGCCGGTGGAGCCGGCCGGGATGGCGGTCCCCTCGAACAGCTGGATGCGGGGGGTGCCGGTCTGGGCTAGACCGATGCCGAGAGCCCCCATTGCAATCACCGCGATCACGACCGCCCCGCGCGCAAGAGTGGCGGATGAGTACCGTCCCATGGTTCCCCCTCTTTGATGGAAGCGATACCGACCCTAGCTTATCACCTACCGAAGATTCATTCTCGCTGGGCGTGCTGGTGCGACCCTGCACCCCGGATCGGAACGGCACCTAACCATTCCATCCGTCATAACAGTCGAGATGGGCAGAAAGAGGCGCACTCCGTGGGCAGCCGTTGGCGATCGCTTCCCCTCCGGTGGGGATCGGTCTTGAATCGGTCGCTCCCCCTCGCAGGTTCCCCTGCTTTGGGGAAACCGACCGTCAGGCCGGCGGCTTGGTTACGAGACTATGCCCCACCCGGGAAGTGGAAGACCAAGCCACAAGCACCGGCGTCTGGAGATCAAGCCACAACAGAGGGGCTGGTGATCGAGCCACAACGGGGACCAAGCCGCAACGGCCCGCTCGGACGGTGGCTTGCCACGCCGCCGCGGGCTCGCCGGGCTGATCTGAGGGCCTCTGCCCCGTAATTAGAAAGGGGGATTATTATCGGAAGCAAGAATTTTTTGGAAATTCCGGCCGAGGTCCTCACCCCTGCATCCCTCTCCTTGAGAGAGAAGAGTTGGGGTGAGGGCTCCAACCGAGCGCAGGCTCGCCCGGCACAGGGCGGACAGCTCCGGGCGTTTCCGCATTACTTCGCCGTCTCCGCCGGCACGGTGAAGACCACGTCGCCGGAACCGATGTTGCCCGCGGCGTCCTTGACCCGCAGCACCAGCACATACGCCCCGGGCTTCAGCGCCTCGGTCTGGAAGCGGAAGGTCTCGCGCTTGCTGTCGAACAGGCCGTCGGTCGGGAAGACATTCACCCACTTCTTGCCGTTCACGGCGAAGGCCGCGCTGGTCAGTCGGGCCAGCGGGGCAGATGCCGTCGCCTCCAGGAGCGCCGTTCCGTCGGCCTCGATCCGCACTACCTTCAGCCGCACTTCCGGCGGCGTGTGCGACACCACAAACGGTTCACTGATCCGCTCGCCCGTCAGGGCCTCCTCGGCCGGGTTGTCCCGCCGGTCGCTGGCCACCACCTTGAGCCGGTAAACCCCCGACGGCGCCGTCGTCGTGTCCCACTCGTATTCCTTCTTCTCCAGGTCCTCTTCCAGCAACACCCAGTTCTCCCAGCCGTCCTTGCGGATGTAGAGCCGGTACGTCAGCTCATCCTCGTTGGCATCGGTGGCAGTCCATTTCACCTTGAGCTTCTTGGGGTTCTCCAGGTTGACGGCGTCCAAGTCGGGCACCTCGATAGCGGTCACTTCGGGGGCCTGGTTGGTTGTCAAGTAGCGCAGCGTCAGGCCGTGGAAGGCCGGCGTCAGCGACGGGCTGGCGCTGGTCAGGGTCACGCGGTATTGCAGGAAGCGGGCTGGCGGGGCGGCGATGACTGCCTGCTCCGGGTCGGTCTGCTCGGCCGACCAGTCGCTCCAGGTTTCGTCCGGCTCGGCCACGTTGCCGCTCCGCACCGCCACAGTGACGCTCGTTCCCGGCGGGACATCCGCCCGCCAGCGCAGCGCCCCCCAGCGGCTGATGAGCTTGGCATCGAGCACTTCCGAAACCACCGTTCCCCGCGCGACGTAGCGATCTTGCAGCACATACAGCTTGCCGGGATCGCCGGTGCCCAGCACCACCGAGCCATCCTGCCGCCGGCACAGCGCCAGGATCTGGCCGTGGTCCAGCCGGGCGATCTGGCTGTACTCGCGCGAGGTCTCGGTGATCTCGAAGAGCTGTCCTTCCATGCCGGTGCCGACCAGGAACCGGCCGTTCTCGCGGAGCAAGGCGAGCATGAGCACCTTTTCGCGGAAGACCTCGCGCACCGTGCCGTCGGCGGCGATGCGGTAGACGGAGTTCTCGCCGTTGGCCGGCGGCGGCGGCGCCGGTGCGGGTGCCGGCCGGGCCGATTCCTTGTCGGTGGTCCCGGTTGCTGCGTTCGACTCGGCGGCAACCGCCTGCCCCGGCTTACCGACCGCGGCGGGCGTGGACGTGATCCGGGCGAAGGGCGTCGGCGTCATGTCGGCGGCAGCGGCAGTCCCCGCCGGGGCGCGACGCCGCGTCGGGGCGCTGGTGCCGACGTAGACCGCATCGGCCGCCACCACGATGCGGCGCACCTCAGCCTGCGGCGCGCTGAACAGGACAAATCCCCTCCCCTTCGGATCAATGCGGTAGACCAGCCCCGCCTTGTCGGTGCCGGCGTAGAGGGTGCCGTCGGCTCCCATCGCCAGGCAGAGGACATGCTCCTGCCGCGTGGTATAGAAGACCTCCGCCTTCCCCTCCGGAGTCAGCCGGTAGATCCGCCCCTTCGGCCCCGTGGCCGCGTAGATCGCCTTGCCGGCCGGGTCAACGGCCAGCGCCCAGACATACGACTCGGGGCTCTCGTAGATGACCTTGGCCTCCCCCTTGGGGTCGATGCGGACGATGTGCCCCTGGGGCCCGGTGCCCGCGTAGACGGAGCCATCCGGTGCCCGCGCCAGGCAGAGGACCTGGCTGACCTCCGTGCTGGCAAAGGCAACGCTGACCTTGCCGTCCGGCGCCACCTTGAAGACCTTGGCCTCGTCGCCGGTGGCCACGAACAGCTGGCCGACGCCGTCCTCGATGACGTCCCAGACATGAGTGGCGTCGAGGTCGGCCAGCGGCCGGAGTTGCCGCGCCAGCCGGAGCGTCCCCTCACTGCTGACCACCACGTCCTTGAGCCGGGCCTTGTCGTAGTGGCTGGCCGCGTGGTGGTGGAAGACCTTCACCTTGGCGGCTTGCGCGGGGGCCGTGCCCCCGAGGCACACGGCCGCGGAAAGGAGGAAACCGCCCAGAAGGAGCCGGCGAGGGGCCAATCGAGTCATAGCAAAGGATCCTCAGAAGAAGCGGGGAGAAGGCGGGGAAGGCGGCGGTGCCCACGGTTGGAACGGCGGCTCCGGTCGGGGATAGGGGGCGGGCTTGCCGGTGGCCCGTCCCTGTCCGGGCGCCGCCCCTACGGCTGCTCTTCACTCTTCTCTTCCCGGCGTGGGGCCTCCAGGTCCCACGGATTGGTAATCTTCTTGTTCTTGGTGACGGTAAAGCGGACCGAGTCGGAGCCCTGGAAGACCCAGTCGGTGCTCTGGCGCGAGACCAGGGCGCCGCCCATGGTTTGGGCGCCGGTTTTGCGACTGTTGCCGAGGATCTGCACCATGCTCGGGGGCAGGTTCGGCAGCGGCTTGCCGCCCAGGGCCACCCCGGCGGCACTGACCGGCACTCGCAGCACCACATTGGTGCGCTTGGCCTGGGTCTGCACCTTGATCGCCTCCAGCACCTGGTCCAGGTTCTGCGGGCTGCTCAGCTGCGGGTTGTCGCGCAGCTCGTAGCGGGCATTGGTCAGGTCGTCGCAGACGATGGCGGTGTACGTCCCCTCCGGCAGGTCGGCCGGCAGTTTGAGCGTCAGCGGCAGCCGCTGCCGCAGTCCCTTGTACGGCCGGACGTACAGCATCGCCTTGAGCGTCTCGCCGGGGGAGTAGACGTCGGAGTCCAGCTCGATCGCCTCGATGTCGGCGGTGCGCCGCCCGGGCAGAATGCGCGTGTGGCATTCGATCCGGCCAAGACGCACCGGGGTGTGGGAGTTATAAGTCAGCAGGCTGACCAGCGAGGCGATCTGCTGGTAGAGCGCCTGCGGGGCCTTGCCCCCGGAATAGCTCGAACCGGAGAAGGTGTCCTGGATGACGACCGGCTCATGTCCCTCGATCTCGATGCGGGCCTCCAGCTCGGCGGTCAGCTCGTCGGGCAGCTCCCCTTCCATGTCCACCGAGTTGGTCAGCACGCTGTAGACCAGCGAGGCCAGCAGCGAGCGCTGGCGGACGACCTGGACGTTGAACGTCTTGGCGACCCCTTCCGGCTCGCGCGTGATGGTCATGCGGATCGGCAGCAGGTCGGGCTTGCGTTCCAGCCAGCCGGCGATGCCGGTGCTGACATCGGCGTTGATGATGCCGACGGTCCGCAGCGGCGAGCCCATCTTGAAGCTGATACTCTGCCGCGGATAAATCGTGTGGATGTAGCCGGTCATCAGCGGGTACTCGCAGGTGCCCAGTCCCAGGAACGGATGGCCCCAGCCATAGACCCGGCTCCCCTCGATGTGGGTGACGGTGCCGATGCCCGACAGGTCAAAGTCGCCCAGGACCAATGCGACGGCCAGCGGTCCGCCCGGCTCCAGCGGCGTGTTCTTCTCGTCGCCCATGACCTTGGCGCTGACGGCGCCGCCCTGCACCGGCACCAGCCCCGTGCCGCGGAGCCGGTCACGCAGCAGGCCCAGGCTATGGGGCGTGAAGCCGGTGGCGGCCAGGGGGGTCTTCAGAGGCGCCATCCAGAGCCCTTCGTCGGATGCCGGCGGCGGGTCGTCGTAGCTCTGCGCGACGGTAACGGTGTCGAAGGTCTGCCCACCGACCGTCAGCGGACGGGCCAGGCCGACGCGGGTTGGGCCGGCCTGGTTGGCCAGGTCGCGGCGCTCATACGACTCGACGTAGCCGTGCATCTGGCTGAAGGGGGTGACGCCGGCGATCGGCTCCTTCCCGAAGGCCCAGGCATAGGCAACGGCGCCGAGCAGCTTGCCGTCGATGTAAATCGGGCTGCCGCTCATGCCGGCAATGACGCCGGTCTTTTCCAGGCCGAGCCCCGAGAGCCGGCACAGCACCAGGTCGCGGCCGGGGCTGGTGTTCTTGAGCACGCCGAGAACCTCGGCCTGGAACGTCTCGACCTTGGTCCCCTTCAGGACGGTCCGGCCGTGGCCCTTCATGCCGGCCCGGATGTCATCGACTTGCCAGTAGGCTTCCGGCTTGGGGCCTGCCTGGGCAGACGGGAGGGTGGAGAGAAGGAAGAGCAGACCGGCGAACAGGGCGACGGACACCAACAGGGGGGTTGGCCGGCGGTAAACGGTCATGGCCAGGCCTCCAAAACGACAGGTGGGTCAAGCGGGCCACTTGGCCCGTCCGCGCGGGGTGGAGAATCCCCGTGGCGGGGTTAAACAGCATGAGGCGGGCACACGGCCAGGGGGAAACAACTCGGGTGTGACGCGAGATGCAGGGGGATTGCCTCAGGCCCGCGTTCCGGCTGTCTCGATCTCTAAATCCGGTTTTATAACCCCGGCCGCCCTTGGAGCACAAGGGCAACCGGAGAGAGTACGCAGTTTTTTTCACCGGGGGGCGATTGGGCGGCCCCGTTTGAGAATTAAGAAAAGGATAAATCTTTCTACATAATTCTACCCTAGATTCGGCGAAAAGTCGAGCGGCCCGACGGCCGCGGTGCCGTTTTTTGCGGGTAGGCCTGTGACCCCAGGGATGGCAACCGAAGGCTCGCAAAACTTGCCGGCGACCGGGGGTCCGGTCCAGGGAAAACAGGCGCGATCCCTGTCGCGCGGCTCTTCGGGCGCTGCCTGTTTTCCTCCCGCGAATGGCCCCTTCACGGCTTCCCGGTCCGGATCGCCCGCCGCAGCACATTGTGGGTAATCTGCTGCACGCGCGGATCAGGGCCATGCGGCCGGCTCCAGTGGGACCACGGCAGCATGTGGCCGGGCGGCGCGCTCAATCCCTGACACCAGAAGATCGTCGAGGCGTTGAAGACCAGGTTCCCCTTCGGGCCGGGATAGATCGTCGCTGTCCACTGCTGCGGCCGCGTTCCCCCCACCCAGGCGGTCCCCGCCGCCACCACCTCCAGCCCCGGAAGGTCGGTCGGCGGATCGCCATGATACTCCCAGCCGACCAGCCCCGGAACGCGGTCCCCCTTCTTCATCCCGGTCCCCTCGAAGATCCAGTGGTCCGGTTGGACGACGATCCAGTCGCCGCCGCCGTTGACCGGCTCGACGTTCCGCGCCCCGATCAGGTAGCCTTCGTCCGGGCCGCGCTCCGGGAACGGTCCGTGCTTCTGCTCGCGCAGCTCGGCCCACTTGTACTTGCCGCCATAGGGGCCGCCCCGGAAGGTGATGCGGTTTGGCCGGCCGTCGCTGCTCGGCTTCAGCGGACTGACCCAGCACACGGCATTTCCCGACAGGAAGAGCAGGCTGACGCCGGCATCGCGCATCGCCTGGACGCTGTGGAAGGCCCGGATGTCCCAGTACTCGTCATGGCCGACGCTGATGAACGCCTTGCACTTCAGCCCCCGGTCGGGCGCAAGCAGGTCGCTGTTGGAACAATAGGTGACATCGTAGCCGTGCTGCTCCAGCCAGTAGGCCAGCGGAAACTCGAAGCAGAGCCATTCGCCCGAGCCGATCGACTGCGGGTTCTCGTAAATCTGGACGTATTTGCCGTAGGGCCGGTCAAAGCTGACATCGCTCCAGGGTCCCTGGGTCCCCTTGGGATCGGTGTAGACGGAGTAGCCGTCCGGCCAGCGGTTGTAGGCCTGCCAGGTGTTATCGCTGCACTGCAAGAGGATGTCCGCCGGGCGGTTGTCACGGACAATGAAGATGACATAGCTCTGCCAGTACGGCTCGGTGTCGCTTGGCGGCAGGGTGGTGAGCCGGCCCAGGTAGACGCCGCTGAGCCAGTCAGCAGGGATTTTGAGGGAAACCGACGGCTCCCACTTGCATTCTCGCAGGCGGCGCGGCCCGACCGGGGGGACCGGCTGCGGCTTGCCCTGGAAGGGCCCCAGTGTCGTCATCAGCCGGGCGCCGCGGCCGCCGTAGTAGCCGGTGCGGAAAATCTCGATCTGGTATCGCGCCGCCGGCGTGGTGCTGACCATGATCTGGAGCGTGTCGCCCGCCTGCACCGACTGATGGGAGCAATAACCTTCGATCCACGGGCAGCGGTAGCCGTCCCTCTGGTCAAGCCGTACGCGCGTCAGCTGCCAGTCCAGCGCGCCCGGCTTACGGTTCTCCTCGACGATCGGATTCGACGGGGCGGGGTCGGCGGCCCCGGCCGGGCTGCCCGCCAGCAGGGCGCCGGACAGCCCGAGGGCCCCCTTGATCACATCCCGCCGCGTGGGGTGTTCTGCGCTTGGCTGGTGCATGGCTCATCTCCTGTCGATTGACTCCCTTGTTTCCGGTCGACGGGCGCGTCGTGCCGGGCTGTCTCCCTTTGGGCTCGCACCCCCCGGTCCAACAGCGAGTTGGCTGCTCCGGCCTCAGGTTCCGACTGCGGCCAGCTCCGCCACCGGCCGGCGGAAGAACTGCCCGCCCTTCATCACATGGGTGATCCGGCGGCGGTCCTCCAGGATGGTGATGTCTTCGAGCGGATTGCCATCCACCACGATCAGGTCGGCCAGCTTGCCCGGCTCGACCGTGCCGATACGGTCGGCCATGCGCATTGCCTCGGCCCCCAGGCGCGTGGCCGCCACCAGGGCCTCCATCGGCGAATAGCCGACCAGCTTGACATAATGGGTCAACTCCCGGGCATAGGTGCCGTGCGGGCACCAGGCGAAGCCGAAGTCGCTGCCGATCAGGACGCGCGCGCCGCGCCGCCGCAGCTTGTCGATGTTCTCCAGCGCTGCGTCCAGCTCCTCCTTGTAGTGCGTCTTGTCGAGGAAGTTCGCATACGAGCCGAGCCAGGGGAAGCCGCCCTGCTCGGCGTACTCTAACGTGCTGATGATGTAGTCCAGCCCGGGGGCGACGAAGCAGTTCTTCGCGCAGATCAGGTCGATGGTCTCGTCGTCGATGAAGGTGGCATGGTCGATCACGTCCACGCCGGCCCGGGCCGCCATCTGGCAGCTCTCGGCCGAGCGGGCATGGACCGAGCAGAGCCGGCGGCGGCGGTGGGCTTCCTCAACCATGACGTCAATCTCCTCCTGGGTGCAGGTGATCTCGGTCTGCTGGCACTCCAGGAGCAGCCCCTCGCCGGTGATGTACATCTTGATCATGTCGGCCCCATCTTTGACCATCCGGCGGACCGCCTTGCGCACCTCCCAGGGCCCGTCCACGAACACGCCCAGCCCTTCCATCCCGAGCTTGAGCCAACTCGGGTTCCAGTCGAGCATGCCGCCGGTCTGAACGATGTCGCGGCCGGCGGCCAAGAGGCGCGGCCCCGGGATCTGGCCGCGGTTGATGGCGTCGCGGATGTGGATATCGACCATGTGCAGGGCGCCGGCCGACAGCCCGGCCGTGAAGCCGCAATCAAGCATGGTGCGGGCGTTGCAGACGGCGGCAATGGTGGCTACCTCGGGCGGCTGTTTCAGGTCGAGATCGGGCAGGTCCTTGACATGGTTGTAGCTGAGGTGGACATGGGCCAGGATCATGCCCGGCATCAGGGTCCGCCCCTCCAGGTCGATGATGGCGGCCCCATTGCTGCCGGTGGCAAAATTCGGGTAAACATCTGGGCCGCTGCCGGCCGGCAAGACGGCCTGGATCTTCTCCCCCTCCACCACAACCGTCGCCCCCGGCAGCGGGGCGGTGCCGGTTCCGTCGATCAGGTGGGCGTTCTTGAAGATGACGACCCCATTCGGCTCGCTGCTCGCAGACATGTCGGGCCCCTCCGCAGTTAGAAGCCAGGTGTGATGCGGCCCTGATTGTACAGGGGGAAAGAACCGCGCGCAAATATGATTCGGCCCCCGCCCGGCACGGGGCAGGCCGATTCCTCCTGGCTGGAAAACCGGCCAACTCCTTGACAGTCTTCCGTGGAACCGCTAAGAGGGACAAAGACTGACCTGCCCCGAAGGCCCCCCAGTGAGCGCTTCCCAACCCAATGTCCGCAACAAGGAGACCAACCTTGAGCAAGCACACCCCGGCCCGTACTTCCCGCCGTCATTTCCTCAAGACCTCGGCGGCCGCGGTCGCAACGTTGACTGCGGTCCCGGCCGTCCATGCCGCCGGCAGCGACGTTTTGAAGGTCGGACTGATCGGCTGCGGCGGCCGCGGCACCGGCGCTGCCGCCCAGGCCCTCAATGCCGACCCCAACGTCAAGCTGATTGCCCTGGGCGACATGTTCGAGGACCGGCTGCGGCAATGCCTGGCCACCTTGCGGAAAGACCCCGCGCTGGCCGCGAAGATCGACATCAAGCCGGAACGCTGCTTCACCGGCTTCGACGCCTACCAGAAGGTGATCGCCAGCGGCGTCGATGTGGTGCTGCTCTGCACCCCGCCGCACTTCCGCCCGGCCCACCTCAAGGCGGCGGTCGAGGCCGGCAAGCATGTCTTCGCCGAGAAGCCGATGGCCGTCGATGCCCCCGGCGTTCGCTCCGTCCTGGCCACCGCCGAGGAGGCAAAGAAGAAGGGCCTGGCCATCGTCGCCGGCTTCTGCTGGCGCTACCACCCCGGCATGCGCGAGACGGTCAAGCGCATCCACGACGGGGCCATCGGCGACATCGTCGCTCTGCAAGCTACCTATAACACCGGCAGCCTCTGGCACCGCTCGCTGGCGGAGAAGCAGCAGAAGGGCTGGAGCGGCATGGAATGGCAGCTGCGCAACTGGCTGTACTTCACCTGGCTGTCGGGCGACTTCAACGTCGAGCAGCACTGCCACAGCCTGGACAAGATGGCCTGGGTGATGAAGAACGAGTACCCGGTGCGGGCGGTCGGCCTGGGCGGCCGGCAGGTCCGGACCGAGCCGGACTTCGGCCACATCTTCGATCATCACGCCGTGGTCTACGAATACGCCAACGGCGTCAAGTGCTTCAGCTACTGCCGGCAGCAGGCCGGCTGCGCCAACGACATTTCTGACCATCTCTTCGGCACCAAGGGGGTCTGCGACATCTGGGCGTCGCGCGGCCAGGGGGTCATCCGCTCGCCGATGGTCCCGGACGGCTCCTGGCAGTCGGACCGGAACGTCAAGAACATGTATCAGGTGGAGCACGACGAACTGTTCGCCAGCATCCGCGCCGGCAAACCGATCAACGACGGCGACTGGATGGCCCGGAGTACGCTGATGGCGATCATGGGTCGGATGGCGACCTACACCGGCCAGGTGATCACCTGGGAGATGGCCCTGAACTCGCAGGAGGACTTGACGCCGCCACGCTACGACCTGAAAGCCGATCTGCCGATCCCGCCGGTGGCCAAGCCGGGCGTGACGAAGTTCATCTAACCCCGGTGGGGCCGAACGCCGGCCCCCGGCCTTTGCCCGCGGGGCGCTCTTGCCACTGCCATCCCCGGGTGGAATAATAAGACTCTTCTGACGTGTGAGATGGGGTTGACGCCGGCCGGCCCTGTCGTCAGGGCCGGCGCAGGTGTTTTCTCCCGCAGGAGGAGAGCATGGCCGAGTCCGTGGAACTGGTCGCCGAGCTGCGCCGTACCAACGGCTCGCGGGCTGCCCGGCGCCTGCGCCGCCAGGGCCGCATACCCGCCGTCCTGTATGGCCACAAACAGGAGACGGTCGCGCTGGCGCTCCAAACCGAGGACCTGGTCAAGGCCATCCGCCACGGCGCCCGCGTCGTGGACCTGAAGACCAACGGCAACGTGGAAAAGGCCCTGATCCGCGAGGTCCAATGGGACCACCTCGGCAAGGAGATCCTGCACGTTGACTTCACCCGCGTCGCCGCCGACGAACGCATCGTCGTGCCGGTGCGGGTGGAGATCCGCGGCACCGCCCCCGGCGTCGCCGCCGGCGGCATCCTCGATCAGCCGCTGCATACCCTGGAGGTCGAGTGCCCGGCCCTGAACGTGCCTGAGTCAATCCGGGTGAACGTCAGCGAGCTACAGGTCGGCGGCGTCATTTACGTCCGCGATCTGGTGCTGCCGCCGGACGTCAAGGCGATGACCGATCCCGACGCTGTCGTGGTCCATGTGACTGCTCCGGTGGCGGAGCCGGAGGCCGGCCCGGCGCCGGCCCCCGAGCAGGCCGAGCCCGAGGTCATTGGCCGGCAGCGCGAGGCCAAGAAAGAAGAAGAGGAGAAGTGATTGCGGCGTTCGGGTTGCGGAGGGCAGATGCCGCCGAGCAGTCTGCCCTCTGCCGGCCGTAATCCGCCGTCATGAAGGTCGTCGTCGGATTGGGCAACCCGGGCCGGCGCTACGCGGGGACGCGGCACAACGTCGGCTTCGCCGTCATCGACGCCTTGGCCCAGAGTCCCCAGGCCGGCCGCTTCCAGGAGCGCTTCCACGCCGAGGTCGCCGAGCTGCTTGACGAACCGCACAAGGTGCTCCTGGTCAAGCCGCAGACCTTCATGAACCTGAGCGGCCGGTGTGTGCGGGAGTTGGTCGATTTTTACCAACTGCCGCTGGAAGACCTCCTGGTCGTTTGCGACGACATCAACCTGCCGCTGGGTCGGCTTCGTGTCCGCGCCCGCGGCAGCCACGGCGGCCACAACGGCCTGCGCGACATCCAGACCCACCTCGGTACGACCGAGTATGCCCGCCTGCGCATCGGCGTGGGCGCCCCCGAGGAGGG
The DNA here is from genome assembly GCA_035575035.1 of Gemmataceae bacterium. Taxonomy (GTDB): domain Bacteria; phylum Planctomycetota; class Planctomycetia; order Gemmatales; family Gemmataceae; genus DATLYH01. The sequence continues at coordinate 3,747 of DATLYH010000330.1, read as the reverse complement.
TGATGCGGTGGACCATGTGCTCGGCCGTTTCCGCCCCTCGGAGCAGCCCGTGATCGACGAGGCGATCCGGCTGGCCACCCAGGCTGTGACAGTCTGGCTCCACCAGGGAATCGAAGCGTGCATGAACCAGTTTAATGCCAGGAAGAGTCATTAGTCATCCGTCATTAGTCATTTGTCATTAGTCATTAGTCATTCGTCGTCATCGGTCACCATGGACAGCACGAATGACAAATGACCACTGACAAATGACCACTGACAAATGACCACTGACAACTGACAAACAACGAGTGAACGATGCCAGTCAACGTCTACGAATGCATGTTCCTGCTCGACCCGACCAAGGTGGCCGGCGATCTGCCCGGGGCAGCCAAGCAGCTGCACGCCATCCTCGAGCGCAACCACGCCGAGATCCTGGCCAGCCGGCCGTGGGACGAGCGCCGCCTGGCCTACCCGATCAAGGGTCACAAGAAGGGACAGTATTACCTGACCTACTTCCGCACCGAGGGAAAGAACCTGATCAATATCGAGCGGGACTGTGCCCTCAACGAGATGATCCTGCGACAGCTGGTGCTGAAGGTCGATCCTAAACTGGTGGACATCATGCTGCAAGTGGCCCGCGACGAACACGCCCTGGCCTTGCAGTCGGTGACTGCTGAGATGCCGGCCGAGGGCGAAGGGGGAGAGGTCCGCCCGGAGGTTGGCGGGGAAGAGGGGGGCGAGCCGCCCCGTCCGCGCCGCCGGCGGGCAGAGGCAAAAGAAGAGGGTTAAACCGGCCCTGTGGGCGCTTCCGTGAATTGACGTGGGGCGCGAACCGCTACCAACCTTGAACCGCCCTGGCTGACGGATGTATACTACACCCACAATTGCCACTCCGCGACCGGGGCTCGGCGGCCCGCCCGGACTGGCCCTTACTTCTCTCTCTGCTGGAGATTGCCCACATGGCCAACCTTAACAAAGTAATGTTGATCGGTCGTTTGGCGAGTGATCCTGAACCCCCTAGAGTTTTCCCTTCTGGAGGTGCGGTTACCCGATTCCGGTTCGCGGTGAATTACACCCGGAGGAAGAATCCGCAGACGGGGCAGTGGGAGGGGGAAGCGGTGTTCATCGACGTTGAGGCGTTCAACAGCGCCCGAGAGGGCGGACGGCAGCTGGCCGACTTGGCCCACCAGCATCTCAAGAAAGGGAACCAAGTCTTCATTGAAGGCCGGCTGCGCTTGAACGAGTGGAATGACAAGGATGGCCAGAAACGCTCCAAGATCATTGTAGTGGCGGACAGTTTGGAGTTCTTGGAGCGACGTGAGGAGGGCGCAGGGACAAGCGAAGGAAACGCCCGGCCGCCGCGCATGGCACCGGCGCCGCGTAAGCCGGCCAATGCTTCAACGGACAACGCCCCGGCGGACGGTTTCGAGGAGCCCGAGCCATACGAACCACCGACCGGCCGGAGCGACGTGAGCGACATCCCGTTCTGACCGGCCGAACCGGTCGATAGTGAATGGAACAACCCTGTGCCGCGGCCCTGTCGGTCGCGGCACGTTTGCCTGGCGACCAACCAACAGGTTACTCATGGCCACGAGACAGCGCAATCAGGTTCGCAAGGGACCCCACGGCGGGATGCAACTTGTCCTCACCGAGGATGTACCCAACCTCGGCAAGCAAGGCGAGGTGGTGGAAGTGAAGCCGGGCTACGGCCGTAACTACCTCCTGCCGCGCGGACTGGCCACCATCCCCACCGAGCACAATCTTCGCCTGCTGGAGCGCTACAAGGAGCGTGTCCGTCAAGCCCGCGAGGCCAAGATCGCCGACCTGAAGGTGCTGGCGGGACAGATCCAGCATACCACCATCACCATCGAGGCGAACGCCAACGAAGAGGGACACCTCTACGGCTCGGTCGGGGCCCAGGAAATCTCCCGCGCCCTCAAGGCCCAGAACCTGATGGTCGAACCCGAGATGGTCCGCCTGGAAGGCCCCATCAAGGAGCTGGCCCTCTATGCTGTCAAACTGAACCTCGGCTACGACATCGAAACCGAGGTGAAGGTCGTAGTGGTGCGCCCCTCCGAGAAAAAGTAAGGCGAGCGGGGGGCGTCAGCCCCCCGGTAAGGCGAGCGGGGGGCGTCAGCCCCCCGGTTCATGCGGTCAAGGATGCCGCACCGCTTCCAGCGCGCAAGGAGGTGAGCGATGTCGTCGGAACGAGAAGGCACCGACCGTCTACCCCCTCAAAGTCGAGAAGCCGAGTGCGGCGTGCTGGGAAGCATGCTGCGCGACAACAGCGTCATCGGCGACATCATCCAGATCCTCCGCCCCGAGAATTTCTACTTCGACCATCACATCAAAATTTACCAGGCCATCGTGGCCCTGTATGACCGCGGCCACCCGGTCGATCTGGTTACCCTGGCCGAGTACCTGCGCGAACAGAAGCAGGTCGAGGACATCGGCGGCTACGCCTACCTGGCCCAGCTCTGGGACGCCGCCCCGACCGCTGCCAACGCCGAGTACTACGCCCGCATCGTCCGCGACAAGGCAATCGTCCGCCACCTGATCCACGCCGGCACCGAGATCCTCCGCGACGCCTACGACCAGGCCCAACCGGCCGACGAGTTGCTGGAATCGGCCGAACGCAAGATCCTGGACATCGCCCAGATGGGCATCACCGGCAAGGCGTACACCCTGGAGCAGGCACTGCAAGAGGCATACGACCGCATCGACACCCGCACCCAGCGCGGCCACATGTCGATCAGCGGCCTGCCGACCGGCTTCACCGACCTCAATGAGAAGACGGCCGGCCTGCAAAACTCGGAGCTGATCATCATCGCTGCCCGGCCGAGCGTCGGGAAGACATCCTTCGCCCTGTGCATTGCCCGCCACCTGGCGGTGGAAGAGAAAGTCCCCGTCTTTTTCGTCAGCCTGGAGCAGTCGCGCATCGAGTTGGCGGAGCGGTTGCTGTGCATGCAGGCCCGGGTGGACAGCCACAAACTGCGCAAGGGGCATCTCAGCTCGGAGGACATGCAGAAGCTGATCGAGGCGGGGGGCAAGCTGCGCGATGCCCGGCTGTTCATCGACGACACGCCGGGTCAGGGGATGTTGCGCATCGCCGCCAACGCCCGGCGGCTGAAGCTGCGCGAGGGCATCCGGGTGGTGATGGTCGATTACTTGCAGCTGATCGAGCCGGACAACCGCAAGGACAACCGCCAGGAGCAGGTGGCCCAGATCTCGCGGCGGCTGAAGTTCCTGGCCCGCGAGCTGCAAATCCCGGTGGTGGCGCTGGCCCAGGTGAACCGTGCCGCCGAGGACCGCCAGGACCACCGGCCGCGTCTGTCGGACCTTCGCGAATCCGGCTGCCTCGCCGGTGACACCCTGGTGACCTTGGCAGATTCCGGAGCCCGGGTGCCCATTCGGGACCTAGTGGGCCGGTCTGGGTTCCTGGTCTGGGCGCTAGACGAAGCCACCTACAAGCTTAAACCGGCGCGGGTCAGCCGCGCTTTCCCGACGGGCCGCAAGCCGGTCTATCGCCTGGAAACCCGACTAGGGCGAGTGATCCGCGCAACGGCCAACCATCAATTCCGCACCCTGCTGGGCTGGCAACGGCTCGACGGGCTAAAGGTGGGGGACCGCATCGCTCTCCCTCGGATTATTCCTGGAGGAACCCAGCCGTCGCTTTCCGCCGTGCAAGCCGCCCTGCTCGGTCATTTGGCCGGCGACGGCTGCACACTGCCGCGGCACTCGATGCAGTACACTACACGGGAGATCGAC
>DATLYH010000329.1:0-5468 GCA_035575035.1 Gemmataceae bacterium | reverse complement strand
GAGATGATTCGCCGCATCCTGTCGACCGATCCCGAAGAGGCCATGCCGCCGCCCGTTACCAAGAAAAAAGTGTCGCCGAAAGAACTGGCGAAGCTGAAACAGTGGATTCAGCAAGGCGCCGAGTATCAGCCGCACTGGTCGTTCATCCCGCCGGTGCGGCCGCCGCTGCCGACCGTCAAGAACAGCGCCTGGGTCCGCAACCCCATCGACCGCTTCATTCTCGCCGAGCTGGAGAAGCAGGGCCTCCAGCCTGCTCCCGAGGCCGACCGGCGGACCCTTGCCCGTCGGCTGAGCCTGGACCTGATCGGTCTGCCGCCGACACCGGCCGAGGTGGAGGCCTTCGTCAATGATCCCGCCCCCGACGCCTACGAGCGCTTCGTTGATCGCCTCTTGCAGTCGCCGCACTGGGGGGAGCACCGCGGCCGATTCTGGCTGGACGCCGCCCGCTACGCCGACACCCACGGCATCCACTTCGACAATTACCGCGAAATCTGGTCTTACCGCGACTGGGTGATCAACGCCTTTAACCGGAACCTGCCGTTCGACCAGTTCACGGTCGAGCAATTGGCCGGCGACTTGCTTCCTAACCCGACCCTGGAGCAGAAGATCGCCACCGGCTTCAACCGCTGCAATATCACCACCAATGAGGGGGGAGTTATCCCCGAGGAGTATCTCGTCCTGTACACGCGCGATCGGGTGGAGACAACGGCGCAGGTCTGGCTGGGGCTGACCGCCGGCTGTGCCGTTTGCCACGAGCACAAGTTCGACCCGATGAGCCAGCGCGAGTTTTACCAGCTGGCCGCCTTCTTCAACAACACCACCCAGGGGGCGATGGACGGCAACATCAAGGACACGCCGCCGGTCGTTGTCGTACCCACGCCGGAGGATCGGCCGCGCTGGGACGCCCTGTCCGCCGAGTTGGCCGAGGTCCGCAAGCAGGCCGAGGCCCGCAAGCAAGCCGCCCGGCCCGAATTTGACCAATGGTTGAAGGAGGCTCGAGCCGAGGAGCTGGCCGCCCAGGTCCCGCGGGATGGCCTGCGGCTGCACGCCGGCCTGAACGAGGGCGAGGGCAAGACGATCAACCTGATGGTGAACGGCATGGCCCGCACCGTCACGCTGGACGGCGGCTTCAGCTGGGACAAGGGGCACGTCGCCGCCCGGGCGTTCCGCAGCCAGCCCGGCGGCTCCCTCCAGGTGGCGGATGGCGGCGACTTTGACAAGGACCAGGCGTTCGCCGTCGGCGTCTGGGTCCGCATCCCGCGGCGCGGCACCACCGGCGCTGTCGTCGCTCGGATGGATGATACGAAGGGCTTCCGCGGTTGGGACCTGTGGATCGAGGGAGACCGGGTTGGCGCCCATATCATTCATCAATTCCCGGAAGATGCCCTCAAGGTGCTGGGGCAGACGCAGCTTCAGCCGAACCAGTGGTATCACCTGGTGATGACCTACGACGGCTCGGGCAAGGCAGCCGGCGTTCGGTTGTACGTCAACGGCAATCCCGAGCCGGTCCGGATCGTCGAGGACCGCCTCCGGAACACCATCCGGACAACCGTCCCGCTGACGATTGCTCAGCGGTACACCTCTTCCCGGTTGAACAATCTCCTGCTTCAGGATGTGCGCATCTATGACCGGGCCCTGGACGGCGGGGAGGCAGCCCGGCTGGCGCGGGCGACCCGGGCCGTCTGGCTGCTCTCTCAGCCGGCGGAGAAGCGGTCGGCGGCGGAGACGAACGAGCTGTTCGACGGCTGGCTGCTCACCATTGATGCCGCCTACCAGGCGCTGGCTGGCCGGCTCGGCACCCTGCAACAGGAAGAGGCGGTGATCAAGGCGCGCGGCACGGTCGCCCATGTCATGCAAGAGCGGCCGGACGAGCCAATGGCCTACGTGTTGTTCCGCGGCGAGTACGACAAGCGGCGCGAGCCGGTCAAGGCGGCGACACCGGCGTTCCTGCCGCCGATGCCGCCCGAGCTGCCGCGGAATCGCCTCGGCCTGGCGCAGTGGCTGCTGCTCCCCGAGCACCCGCTGACCGCCCGGGTGACGGTCAATCGCTTCTGGCAGGAAGTCTTCGGCACCGGCCTGGTCCGTACCAGCGGCGACTTCGGCGTCATGGGCGATCTCCCCTCGCATCCCGAGTTGCTCGACTGGCTGGCGGTGGAGTTCCGCGAGGGCGGTTGGGACGTGAAGAAATTCTTCAAACTCCTGGTGACCTCGGCCGCCTATCGGCAGGCGGCGGTGACAACCCCGGAGAAGTTACAGAAGGACCCGCAGAATCGACGGTTGTCGCGCGGCCCGCGCTTCCGCATGGACGCCGAGATGATCCGCGATTATGCCCTGGCCGCCAGTGGGCTGTTGGTGCGCAAGGTCGGCGGCCCGAGCGTCAAACCCTACCAGCCCGACGGCGTCTGGGAAGCGGTGGCGATGATCGGCAGCAACACGCGCAACTACCAGCGCGACAGCGGCCCGAACCTCTACCGCCGGAGCGTGTACACCTTCTGGAAGCGGAGCGCCCCGCCGGCGTCGATGGACATCTTCAACGCCCCCAGCCGCGAAGTCTGCACGGTCCGCCGCGAGCGGACCAACACCCCATTGCAGGCCCTTGTCACCCTCAACGATGAACAGTTCGTCGAGGCCGCCCGCCACCTGGCCCAGACGGCCCTGAAGGAAGGCGGCGGCCCGATCGAGGAGCGGATCGACTTCATCGCCCGCCGGTTACTGGCACGGCCATTCCGCGCCGCCGAGCTGCGGGTAGTGCGGCGCAGCCTGGACGAGCTGCTCGCTTACTACCAGGCGCACCCGGAGGATGCCGCCAAGCTCATCGCCGTGGGCGAGTCGAAGGCGGACCCGAGCCTCGATGCGTCCACCCTGGCCGCCTGGACGATGGTGGTGAACGAGTTGATGAATCTGGACGAGGTGCTGAATAAGTGACCATCTCCTGAGGCGCTGGGGGATACACTGGCCCGCTCACGCATGGCGAGCGGCCGGCGTCAGCCGGCCGGTCGAGGCGCCGAGGAGTACACCGGCCCGCTCACGCATGGTGAGCGGCCGGCGTGAGCCGGCCGGTGCGGGCGCCGAGGAGTACACCGGCCCGCTCACGCGGGCCGCTCGCCGGGCAAGTGAGGAGCACACATGGGCCGAACCTGGTTCCTGACGTGGCACACTTATGGGACCTGGCTACCTGGGGATGAGCGAGGGTTCGTCAGCCCGATACGGGATGATACGGGCGAACGGGTGATCCATAATCGGCCGGGCACTCCCACGGATGCAGACAATCCGGGGCTTTGCAAGTACGCGCACAGCATCATGAAGGGAGAGCCTCTCGGGCTTACGAAGGATCAGGCCAACGTCCTTCTGTCCCAACTTCAGGAAACGGCCAAGTACCGTGGCTGGACACTGCTGGCAGTTGCGATCTTGGTCACCCATGTTCATCTAATCGTGGGTGTCCCCGGTGACCCGGCCCCTACGGCATTGCTTCGAGACTTCAAGAGTTACGGGAGTCGCTGTCTGAATCGTCGCTGGGGAACTCCCTCCAACGGGTCTTGGTGGAGTGAGTCGGGATCGACCCGCGCTGTGAAGACCAAGAAGTACCTGCTTGCCGCGATTCGGTATGTCTTGGACGAGCAGGAGAACCCTCTTTTAACCTGGAGGCACCCGGGGATACCACCGGCAACTTAATACTACCGTGGCCCGCTCACGCAAGGCGAGCGGCCGGCGTCAGCCGGCCGGTTCGAGAGGCGAGCGGCCGGCGTCAGCGGGACGCGGACTGCGCCCTTAGCACCTCGGCCAATGCCGCCCGCGCCTCGGGATAGGGAGCCAGTGCGGCGAGGATCTGGTCAAACAACTCGCGCCAGGCAGGATCTTCGAGAGGATGGACGGCCGGCGGCTCCTTGTCGAGGTGGGGAGGCACTTCCTTGGACCAACCAGGCTCGCCGTTGGCCTCACGGCCGGGACCGGACTTCAGCCAGGAGCGCGGGTCATTGCTGAACAGGGCCATCTCGGCCTGCATCCGGGCCTGAGCCTGCGCCTTGCGGACCTCGACGGCAAACCGGCGATAGCGGCGCTTGTTCGACTTCAGCCAGAGCTGGAACTGTTCCCGCGAGACGCCGGCCGCCTCCGCCGCCACCCAGGGATAGACCCCCTGCCGGATGGCAGCCAGGATCTGCCGCTCGGCGGTCATCGGCGGATCGGTGCTCACCAGAGTGTCAAGGTCGATGCGCATATCTATCCTCCGCCGCCGGCTCAGCAACCGAGAAGATCAAGCGCCTGCTCTTTGGGCATAGACGGACCCACATAGCGGAAACCGGCCGTCAGGCGCGTGGTGGCATGTTTCAGCTTGACCAGCTTCCGCTCCCGTCCGGCCAGGGCCGGACCGCGCGTCATCCGCCACAGCGGCGAGCGCAGCCGGCTCTGGATCATCGCCGGATGGGTGGTTGTCGAGGTGGCCCGGTAACCGAGCGCCTGCCACATACTGGCGATGGTCGCCGACAAGGCATTGCCGATTCCCACTCCCTGATAATCCGGCAGCACGACCGTGCGATGCTCGCGCCGTGTCGGCGGGCCGGCACCGACAAACGGCAGCCAGGCCGAGAAGGCGATCGGCCGCTCCTCCCACGACGCCAGGAAACAGACGGCGCTCCGGTTGAGGTGATGGCTCAAATAGTGATGCGGTGCGAAGAGCGGCCACGCCGATGCCGGGCAGCGAACGATTTCCAGGATGATGGGCGGTCGGCATCGAAGACACCTCCAGGCGAAGAGCCGTTCCGCCGGCCGGTAGACCCAATCCGGTTGCAGCCAGTCAAGCACGTCCTCATGACACGTCACCGCCACGAAACGCTGGCCGCGCTGCCGGACGGTCTTGGCCAACGCGGCACTGCCGATCCGGGCGACGGTACGATCGACCACCGAAGTGAACTCGTCCAGGACGCAGACGCAGCCGGGCTGTTGGCCGGCCTCGGCGAGCAACCGCGCCAGGATGACGCGGAACTGCTGACCGGTCGAGAGCACATGGAACGGCCGCAGCCACGCCGGCGGACTCGACAAGCCGACCGACGACAGCAGGGCGACCACCTCCTTGATCGGCAGGTCGGCGGGGAAGCCGTCGAGGAGGGAGCGGTCGCGCGGCCAGTCGAGTTGCGAACTGCGGGCCGTCTCTTCAGGCCAGAGGCGGCGCGCGATGGTGCTTTTGCCGCACCCGCTCGGCCCGACGATCAGGCCGATGTGCCAGGATCGTTCCTCCAGCGGCAGATCAACCTCCCACGACTCGACCGAGTGCTCGGCCGGCGGCAGATCGAACATACCGCGCACCTGGAGAACCCGCGGTGTTTCGATGATGACTGAGGAGACGGTGATGCTGGCTTTCATATGGTGAGTGCCTTGAATCACTCCCCTCTCTCCCGTTTTGGAGGCGAGGAGAGGAGTTGCTTCGCCCCTCGCCCCCCTGTGGGGGAGAGGGGAAGCGTTGCTTCGCCCCT
>DATLYH010000328.1:0-54609 GCA_035575035.1 Gemmataceae bacterium | reverse complement strand
CGGGGGTCCCCTGGTAGACATCGGGGGCGTAGAAGTGGAACGGCACCGCCGTGATGCGGAAGCCGAGCCCGCCCACAATCATCACCAGCGCGACCAGGGCCACCGGCGGCAAGCCGGTCGGCCCGGCCCGGCCCAGCGCCTCGGCAACGGCCGGCAGGTTGGTCGTGCCCGCCAACCCGTAAAGGTAGCTGAACCCGAAGAGCAGCAGCGCCGACGAGAAGACGCTGAGCAGGAAGTACTTCATTGCCGCCTCCTGCGCGGCGTCGTCGTAACGCGGCAGATAGAGGAGTACGTAGCTGGGGATGCTGATCAATTCCAGCGCTACGAAGAGCGTCACCAGGTCGTTGGCGCTGCCGACCAGGCTCAGCCCGGCAGTGATGATCAGGATACAGGCGAAGCACTCCGCCGCCTGCCGGTCAGGGAGTTCCTTCCAGCTCACCAGTACCAGCACCACCCCGGCAGCCAGGGCAACGACCTTGATAAACAGCGATAGCCGGTCGAGCCGCAGCGTGCTGGCAAAGATGGTCGGCAGCACGCGCCCCTCGATCTGCTCGACCAGCCGCCGGGCCCGCTCGCGGACCTCGGGGTCTTTGCGCTGGTCCCGTGCCTCGCGCAGCGGCGGCAGCGCTGCCGCGCCGATCCGGTCCAGCTCCTCGAACGCTCTTTCCCGCTCCTCGAACCGGTCCGCCCCCAGCTGCGTGATAAGGGCAGCGATGCGATCCGGATCGGCCCCCTCGGGCCAGGTCAATAGCACGGTGGCCAGTGCGGCGGTAAGAGTGGCCAGCGCCGCGCCCCCCCAAAGGTTGCGGCTGGCGCGGAAGGTGCCGCCCAGGAAGAGGACACACGCCCCCAGCACCAACAGGGCCTCCGGCACGATCACACGAAAGCTCTGGAGTAGGGCGGCGACAATCGAATCGTTCACGGCATCGGGCCTCCCCGGATGATTGCCTCCCTCACCTTCGACCCCTCTCCCTCCCCGGGGGGAGAGGGGAGAACGGCATGTTCCCTTCTCGCTTCGGGGAGGGGTGGGGAAGCTGCCACGCTCGCCCGGTTCCGGGCGCGGTCGGCAATGTTGACGATCACGTCGATGTCCCGCTGCGAGGTGGTCAGGATCGGCTGCGGATACAGGCCGATCGCCACACACAGCAGGGCGATCGGCGTCAGGATGACCCACTCGCGCAGGTCAAGGTCGTGCACCGGGCCGTGCTCGTCGCCCGGCGGTATGTGCGGCTCCTTGAGCGGACCGAAGAACACCCGCCGCAGCATGGTGAATAGATACCAGGCGCCCAGGATCAGACCGCTAGCTGCGATCACCGCATAGAGCGGCCACTCGCCGCGCACTCGCTCAGAAGCGAAGACCCCCATCAGCACCAGCACCTCGCCGATGAAGCCGTTCAGCCCCGGCAGTCCGACGCTGCTCAGGCAGATGAAGACCATGAACGTCGCCAGCCAGGGCAACCGCTTGGCCATGCCGCTGAAGTCGCCCAGCCGCCGCGTGTGGTAGCGGTCGTAAAGCATGCCGATCAACAGGAACAGCGCTCCTGTGGACAGGCCGTGGTTGATCATCTGCATCAGGCTGCCGGCGATGCCGGTGGTGTTCAGGGCGAACATGCCGAGCATGCACAGGCCAAGATGGCTGACGCTGCTGTAAGCGATCAGGCGCTTGACATCATCCTGGGCATAGGCGCAGTAGGCCCCATACACAATGCCGACGGCGGCCAGGGTGCTGACCAGCGGCAGCCCCAGGCTGAGGCTGACATCCGGGGCCAGCGGCACGCACAGCCGCAGGAAGCCGTAGGCCCCGATCTTCAGCAGCACGCCGGCCAGGTCCACGCTGCCGGCCGTCGGAGCCTCAACATGGGCCAAGGGCAGCCAGGTGTGCAACGGCACCAGCGGCACCTTGACGGCGAAACCGGCCGTCAGCGCCAGGAAGACCCAGAACTGGACGCTTCCCCAGAACTGCCGATCGGCAAGGACATTGGCCTCCGCCGGGGTCTGGGGGTCGTAGAGGAAGCCGAGCTTGCTGTGAACGATTTCGACGAGCCGCGGGATGGAGAAGGTCAGCTCGTCCCCGTGGGCCTGGCAGGCCAGTACGATGCCGAGGATGCCCAGCAGCGAGATCAGGCTGCCGGTCAAGGTGTAGATGAAGAACTTGAACGCCGCGTGCTGTCGGGCTGGCCCGCCCCAGATGCCGATCAGGAAGAACAGCGGCACCAGCGACATCTCGAAGAACACATAGAACAGGATGATGTCGAACGACAGGAAGATGCCCATCATGGCCGTCTGCAACAACAGCAGCCAGGCGTAGAACTCGTTGACCCGCTCCCGGATGGCGTGCCATGACACCAGGACCGAGGGGAGCATCAGCACCGCTGTCAGCATCACCAGCCAGACGTTCAGCCCGTCCAGACCGATGTAGAACTGCACAAAGCTGCCGCCGACGGGGAGCAGGTTCCAGGTGGTGGTGGGTGCGTCGCTGACGCCGGCGGCAGGGTCATCGCGGGCGCCGGGGACGAAGTGCGGCCGGAAGGTGGGGAGTTTGGCCACGGGCGGGGGCCCGGCCTGCCGCTCCACCTCGAACAGGCGGACCGCCAGGTAGGCCGCCAGGGCGAGGGTGAGGACCGAGGCAGCGAAACTGATCCAGCGGATCAGGTCAACTCGCCGCGGCCCCAGCACCGCTACAACGACGGCCGCCACAGCCGGGCACGCCAGCAGCAGCACCAGGACATTCCGTTCCAGGTCGTAGGTCATGACCGACTCACCAATGTGCTAAGCCGCAAGCGGCAGAGGCGGCCCGTCAGAACCACCGCGTCAGCGTCAGCGCCAGCAGGAACACCATTAGGCTCAGGGCCATCGCCAAGGCGTAGAACTGCACCAGGCCGTTCTGCATCGGACGGAACAACCTCCCCAGCAGCTCCGGCAGCCGCCCTACCAGGTCCACCACGCCGTCCACCACGTAATCGATGACCCGGCTGATCTGGGCCAGGGCTTCCATCGGGGCGACGACAAAGACGGCATACAGTTCGTCAAGGTAGAACTTGTTCAGCGACAGCTGGTACAGTCCCGGCAGGTCGGCGGCTAGCTGGCTGGCCAGCCGGCGCTGCCGCTCGTACAGCCACCACGCCCCGCCGATGCCCGCCGCGGTGAAGGCGATGCTCCCCAGCCAGAGCAGGCCCGTCTTCAACCAGTTAACCTCCTCATGACGGGCCGGCCTCTCGGTCAGTGCGGCCCCTTCCTCCACGGGAGGCGGGGGCAGCTCGAGCGACGGCTCCAGGAAATCGTCCAGCGGATGGGCGAACGGCGCCGGGTTGGCGAAGCCGGCGACAATCGCCCCGACCGCCAGCACAGCCAGCGGCCCGGTCATTACCAGCGGCGACTCGTGAGCATGCTCGCCCGCCTCGTGCGGGATTTTCTCCTCGCCCCAGAAGGTTAGGAAGTAGGCCCGGAACGTGTAGAACGCCGTCAGCCCGGCGGTCACCAGGCTGGCGATGAACAGAAGAGCGTAGACCCAGCCATCGGATTGCCGCTGTCGGCTGGCCTCGAAGGTGCCGGCGAGGATCTCGTCCTTGCTCCAGAAGCCCGAGGTGACGAACGGCACGGCCGCCAGCGCCGCGGCACCGCAGAGAAAAGTCCAGTGGGTCACCGGCAGCACCCGGCGCAGACCGCCAAAACGCCGCATGTCGATGACGTTGCCCATCGCATGCATCACACTGCCGGCCGCCAGGAACAGAAGCGCCTTGAAGAAGGCGTGGGTGAACAGGTGAAACATGCCCGCCACCACCGCCCCGCTCCCCAGCGCCAGGAACATGTAGCCGAGTTGGCTGACGGTCGAGTAGGCCAGCACGCGCTTCAGGTCGTTTTGCGTCAGGGCAATCAGGGCCGCCAGCAGGGCGGTGAAGCCGCCGATGCCGGCGACGATCAGCTGCGCCTCGGGGGCGTGCTCGAACAGCGGCGTGCAGCGGGCCACCAGGTAAACGCCGGCCGTGACCATCGTGGCGGCGTGGATCAGGGCGCTGACCGGCGTCGGTCCCTCCATCGCGTCGGGCAGCCAGACGTGCAATGGGAACTGCGCCGACTTGCCGACCGCGCCGCAGAAGAGCAACAGGCACGCGGCCACCAGCAGCCCATGCGGCTGTGCCGCCGCATAGTGGAAGATGGTGTCGTAGTCCAGCGCATTGAGCGGCACGCCGGGACTCTTCTGGAAGCCGGCCCAGATCAGGATGATGCCGAGGATCAGGCCAATGTCGCCCAGCCGGGTCACCAGGAACGCTTTGCGGGCGGCCGCCGCCGCGGACGGTTTGCTGTACCAGAAGCCGATCAGCAGGTAGCTGCACAGCCCGACGCCCTCCCAGAAGGCGTACAGCAAGAGGAAGTTGTCCGCCAGCACCAGACCGGTCATCGCGAAGATGAAGAGCGCAACCTCGGCGAAGTAGCGGGCGTAGCCCTCGTCGCCGTGCATGTAGCCGGCCGAATAGATGACGATCAGGCTGCCGACAAAGGTGACCGTCACCAGCATCAGCGCGGTCAGGGTATCGGCCCGGAAGGTGATGCCGACATTCACCTGGTCGGGCGGCAAGTCGAAGCCGAGCCGCGGCTGGCCGGTCTCGAACCAGGTGTAGTAGGTTTTTCGGAACCCGGGCGGCGCTGCCCGCTCGGGTGGCTGCGTCCCCGTGGCTTCCGCCAGGGTGCGATAAGTTATCCAGGATCTGTCGGACGCGGATAACTCAGCGACGGCCCGCAGCACCAACACAGAGAGCACGAAGGACGCGATCGCCGCCACGATACACGGCCAGTGGGCGTGCCGCCGGAGCGGGCTGTCGGTCAGGGCGAGCAGTCCCGTCACGATGGCGGCGGCCAGCGGCAGGGCCGGGATTAGCCAGAGGTAGGGGCCGGGGTCAGACACGGCTGGTCTCCTCGGGATGGGGCGGCTCCACGCCGGCGGGCGGCAGCTTCGGCAGCGGCTCCTCGGGGGGCGGCGGCGGCAGCGGCTCTTCATCCACGGTCGGCTCCTGACCCGGCTCGCGCAGATCCTGCCACAGGCTGACGTCGAGCGAGCGGCGGCTGCGGTAAAGCATCAGGATCAGGGCCAGGGCGATGGCGGCCTCGCAGGCGGCGACGGTGAGGGTAAACAGGACGAACGCCTGCCCCTGGAGATTGCCGCGGAAGCGAGCGAAGGCCACCAGGTTGATCGCCACCCCCTGGAGCATCATCTCGGCCGAGAGAAACATGACGATCAGGTTGCGCCGGGCCAAAAAGCCGATCGCTCCCAGGGCGAACAGGACGGCCCCGACGACCAGGTAATGGTGCAGCGGCACGGCGGTCATGGGGGGCCCTCCGCGCGGCGGCCGGCGATGGCGATGGCGCCAACGGTGGCCACCAGCAGCAGCGTGCCGGCCAGCTCGACGGCAATCAGGAAATCGGTGAACAGCGACCGGCCGAGGTAGGCGACATTCTCGGCGGGCAATTCGGGCCGGCCGGCAGCGTCGCGGCGCAATTCCCGGTTGGGCGGCGGCCCGCTCAGCCCGGACAAAGGCGTCTGGTCGCGCGGCTGGAAAGTGCCGAGCCGGTTGACGACTCGATCGCCGACCCTTCGTACCTCGGCCAGCGCCTGTTCGACCTCGTCCCACTGCACCGGCCGGTTGTTTTCCAGGTTGAACTGCTGCTTCTCCAGCACATCCTGGGCCTCGTAGACCGCGTCGGCCAGTTCGTCACCGCCGGACTCGCCGCCGAGTATTCGGGCCGAGGGGATGTTCTTCTGCGGGTCGCCTTTGCGGAAGGTCCGCAGGAATTTCTCCAGCTCAGCGACCACCTGTTTGCTCCGCTCGTCCGGCAAAGCGGTTTCACGGGAAAGGCCCTGGATCCGGGTCTGGAACTGTTGCACTTCCCGGAGGCGGTCGTTGAGGTGAGGGCTCTGGTAGCTCCGGGCCAGGGCGTAGAGCACGGTCCCCAACAGGAGGAAACCGGCGAGCGAGGCGAGCAGCGGCTCGCGCGAGCGCTGGTCGGCGCTGGAGAGTCCCTCCTGCTGGGCCAGCATGATGACGAAGAGGAAGGTGACGACGATGGCGCCGGCGTAGACGATGACAGTGGCAGCCATCAGGAAGGGGGCGGCCAGAAGCAGGAACAGCCCGCAGGTGCTGAGCACGACCAGGGCGAAGGCCAGGGCGGCGCGGGCGGGGTTGCGCTGCGTGATGAGCAGCGTCCCGGAGACGACGGCGAGGGCCGAAAAGATGGAGAACAGCAGCGTTTCGGGAGTGAGGGCGCCGGTGCGGATGACGAACCAGCCGGCCAGCAGCGCCGCGCCGCCGGCCGCGGCGCCCCAGAGGGGTGGGTAGCCGCGCGGCCGCGGCAGCAGCAGGTAGACCGCTGTCAGCCCAAGCACCACCGCCAGAGTGATCGGCAGGTGCTCCACCAGCAGCAGACGAACCAGTTGGGAGACGTCCGGCATGATTACTTCTCCACCTCGGACGCGATGCTGAGCCGGCCGCTGTGGGTGCGGATCGGATCGGTGCCGGCCGCTACCGTGTAATCGAAGACGCTCAGCAACTTTTCCTTGTCGAACATCATCTCCTCACGGCTCAGGCCGGTGAGGTCGGCGAGTGTGGTCAGTTCGATGGCGTCGCAGGGGCAGGCCTGCTCACACATGCCGCAGTAGATGCAGCGCAGCTCGTCGATGACGAACGTCTCGGGGTACTTCTCGCGGTCCGGCCAGGGCGAGGGGGCGGCCACGATGTCGATGCAGTGGGCCGGGCAGGCGGTCGAGCACATATAGCAGGCGACACACTTGGGCCGCCCCTGTTCATCGCGGTTGAGCCGGTGGACGCCGCGGTAGTTGGGGGGCAGCCTGGGCCGCTCCTCGGGGAACTGCTGCGTCAGCCGCGGCTCGAACAGATGCCGCACCGTCGTTTGCAGCCCCTCGAAAAGGCCCGGCAGATAGAGCCGCTCCAGGACGCTGCTCTTCGGCTCCTGCACCCACTTGACCTGGTTCGCGGGTATGGGCATGGAAGACCTCTTCGTGCCGCCGGACGCTGAGCCGCAAGCGGCGGACTCGTTAGCGGGTCGTCATCTCGACCCGCTCGTGACCACGGATGACCACGATCGATCGCCGGGGACGCTCCGGCCGCTGCCCGACCAGCGCGGCGACGCCGACGAGCAGCAGCAGCGACACCGGCAGCAGCACCAGCTGCCACCGCTCGTCGAGATCATACTGCTCGACCACATGCTTGGCCGCCATCACACACAATAGGTTAACCAATGCCAGCGGGATCAGCACTTGCCAGGCCAGCCCCATCAACTGATCGAAGCGGAAGCGCGGCAGTGTCCAGCGGACGAACATATAGAACAGAATGAAAAAGAACATCTTGGCCGCGAAGATAATCAGCTTGACGATCACGCCGCCGGGGCCCGGCTCGGCAATCCAGGGGAAGTGCCAACCGCCCAAAAACAAGGCCGCGGCCAGGAAGCTGGTCGTGATCACGTGCGTGTACTCGCCCAGGAAGAACATGCCGAACTTCAGCCCGCTGTACTCGGTGTGGTAACCGCCCACCAACTCCTGCTCCGCCTCCGGCAGGTCGAACGGCAGGCGGTTGGTTTCGGCGAAGATGCTGGTCAGGAAAAGCAGGAAGGCCAACGGCTGGTACAGGATGTGCCAGCCGATCTCGGTCTGGTGGTGGATGATCTGCTCCAGGTTGAGCGATTCGGCCAGGAGTACCACGCCAAGGACCGACATCCCCAGCGGGATTTCGTAACTGATGATCTGGGCGCTGGAGCGTAGCGAGCCAAGGAAGCTGTACTTGTTGGCCGACGACCAGCCGCCAAGGATGATCCCGTAGACCGCCAGGCTGCCGACGGCGAAGACAAAGACGATGCCAACGTCCACGTGCGGGGCGATGACAAACTGATACTGGCGGTTGTAGGCCTCGACCTGGGTGGGGAAGTCGGTGCGGGCCAGGGCCTCGGCCTGCTGCGGCGTTTCGGGCCAGGCGGCGCTGGGCGGCGGGCTGGTCGGCCCGAACGGCACCACGGCGAAGGCCAGCGTTGCGGTGGTCACGGCGATGGCCGGCGCCGCCAGGTAGAACCACCGATCCACATGGCTCGGGATGATCTCCTCCTTGAAGAGAAACTTGAGCCCGTCGGCGATCGGTTGCAGCAAGCCCCACGGTCCGACGCGGTTGGGGCCGAGCCGATCCTGCACATAGGCCGCCACCTTGCGCTCCAGGAGGATGAGGTAGGCGACGGTTCCCTGGAGCACCCCCATGATGACGACGATGGTAAGGATCGTCAGCAGCAGGTTGAAGTCGTAATGCATTGAGCCTGTGCTCCGATCGTTGCTGCTTGCGGCGGGGCGAAGCGCTACTTCAGGGTCTCCAGCGGCACGCCGAACTCGCCGAGGTCGCCCCCGGCCAGCGGGGCGAAAGAGGCGATCTCGGTGGCCAACTCGGCTCGCAGCGTCGGGGCATGGACCAGGCCGCGCCGCTCCAGCAGGTCGAGGAAGACCTGGCCGTCGGTGCGGAAGTCGCCCGGCGGGAACACGGCCCGGCGGATCGCTTGGGCCAGCCCCTTGTGGTTGACGAAAGTGCCGTCCTTCTCGGCGAACGCGGCAGCCGGCAGCACGTACTTCGCCACGGCGCTGGCCGGCGACGGCAGCAGGTCATGCACCACCAGTAGCGGCACCCGCCCCAGCACCCGGGCCTGCTCCTCAGTGACCCAGCTGTCCTGCCGCGGCGGGTAGCCGGCCGTCAGGTAGAGCGCTTGCAGCTGCCCCTCGCCGGCCCAGACCAGTACCCGGTCGAAGCCGATCACCTCCCCCTGAAAATGCCGCAGCACCTCCTCGACGCCGCGGCGATTGGGGCACTTCTCGGCGCGGATGGTGAATTTCACCGGCTGCACCGGCCGGCCCTTACTGTCCTTGGGGTAGGTGTCATCCTCACCGATCACCGGCACCGGCCCCAGCGCCAATCGCACCTCGCCGGAAAGTCCCTTCAGGAACCGGGCCAGCAGATATGCCTCCTCGCAGGTCAAGAACGGCGACAGCACCCCAGCCACCGCCGAGCCATCCCGCGCCGCTGCCTGCCGCAGTTCCTCGCGCACGGCCGACACCGCTTTCTTCCACTCCAGCTCAACCAGGCGTTCTCCTGTTCCGCGCTCGGGAGAACGGACCAGCGGCCGGAAGAAGCGGTGCTCCGAGTTGATGTAGTGATAGCCGAGCCGGCCGTCGTCGCACATGAAGTGCCCCTGCGCCTGCGGGTTGTAGCGCGGCCGGAGGCGGTAGACGATGTTCTTGTTACTGTCCACGAAGATGCTACAGCCGGTCGAGCAGTCGGGACAGACGCTCTTCTGCTCCTTCAAAAACCAGACGCGCTGCTTGTAGAGGAAGTCCTTGCTGCACAGCGCCCCGACCGGGCAAAGGTCCACAACGTTGGTGGCCAGCTTGTTGTTCAGCGGCTGGCCGGGGAAGATGTCGATCTCGGTCCACTCGCCGCGATTGATGATCTGCAACTCGGCGGTGCCGCTGATCTCGCGCGTGAAGCGGACACAGCGCGAGCACATGATGCAGCGGTCGGTGAAGAGAGTGACATTGTCGCCGATGTACGGCTTGTTCGGCGGCGAGAACTTCTCGTCGATCATTCGGCTTTCGGACCGGCCGAAGCGGTAGCTGTAGTCTTGCAGCAGGCATTCGCCGGCCTTGTCACAGACGGGGCAGTCGAGGGGGTGGTTGATGAGCAGCCCCTCAAGCGTCTGTTGCTGGGCGGCGCGGGCCTTGGGACTGTTGGTGACAACAACGGTGCCGTCGCGGGCGGGGGTCTGGCAGGCAGGGACGACGCGTGGCTGCATGACGACAGTGCCATCCGGCTTGCGCTCGCCGACCTCGACCAGGCACATGCGGCAGCTGGCGACGACGCTCAGCGCCGGGTGCCAGCAGTAGTGCGGGATGAACACGCCGGCCCGCAGGGCGGCCTCGATCAGGTTCAGCCGCTCGCCGCCGATATCGACCGGCTTGTCATTGACGTAAACGGTTGCCATCAGGTACTCCTGCCGGGCCGTTGCCAGGTCACTGCCCCTTCAGCGCCGCCTGGAACTCTGCCTCGTTCATCCGGACGGCGCTGCCGTCTCCCTTCGCCACCACTCGCGTACCGTAAATATCCGGCTCCTTGACGTAGGCGATCACGGTATTCGATCCCACATTGCGGAGGCCCCAGATGACGACACAGTGGCCCTCCTTGATCGCCTCCTCCAGGTTCGGAGAGATCGAACCTTTCACATCATTCAGACTCTTGGGACCCTGGCCGTTCTGCAACAGGTGCTGGTAATAGGCGACGGAAAGGTTCTTCAAATCATTCAGGTCCACGGTACGGCGGACGGCGCGGCGGACATTCTGGACAGCCCCCTGGCCTTGCACCACCTGCCCCGCCGGCGGCAGGATCGGGTTGCCGCCGCCGCTCTGGGCCTGAGGGGGCGGCGGCTCCGGCTGGGTCGGCTTCTTGCGACACCCGCCCGGCAGTACCAGGAGCAATGCCAGGATGATCAGCACCGGATTGGCGTATCGCATGGCAGCACCTCCCGCGATTGCAGGTTTCATTCTCCAGCAAGTTTCAATGGGCCCCGACCAGTGCCGGTGTCTCGATCCGCTGGCCGCTACGGATGAACTCCTCGAACTCCGGCCGGAACTTGCGGATGGCGGTCTTCACCGGCCAGCCGGCACCGTCGGCCAGGCCGCAGATCGTCGTGCCGGGCATGATCCCCATACCGTTGCCGAGTTCTTCCAGGAGGTCCAGGTCCTCGAGCCGGCCCCGGCCGCGACGGATACGGTCGGCGATCTTCAGCATCCAGCCGGTCCCCTCGCGGCACGGCGTACACTGGCCGCACGACTCGTGGGCGAAGAAGCGGCAGATGTTGTACAGGACCTCGACGATGCTGGTCGTCTCATCGAAGACCGTGACCGCGGCCGTCCCTAGACCGAGGCAGCCGACCTTGCCCGGCCCGTTGAAGTCGAGCGGCGTGTCGAACTCCTTCTCGGTCATCAGCCCCATGCTGATCCCGCCGGGGATGCATCCCTTGGCCTTTCGTCCCTTCCAGACGCCGCCGCCGTACTTGTCGATCAACTCGCGGACGGTAACACCCAACGGCAATTCGACGCAGCCGGGGTTGTTGACATGGCCGCTGATGCAGTAGAGTTTCGGCCCGTAGCTGCCGGCGTCGCGCGGGTTCTTCGGGTCGGGTGGCACGCCGATCGATTTAAACCAATCGGCCCCACGGTCGATGATGTGGGTCACGCAGGCCAACGTCTCAACATTGTTGACGACCGTCGGCTTGCGGAAGGCCCCCTCGACGGCCGGGAAAGGAGGCTTGATCCGCGGCCAGGCCCGCTTGCCTTCCAGACTCTCGATCAGCCCGGTCTCCTCGCCGCAGATGTAGGCCCCAGCGCCACGGTGCAGATAGACGTCGAGGTGGAAGTCCTTGCCGAGGATGTGGCGGCCAAGCAGATTGTTGGCGTAGGCCTCCTCGACGGCCCGTTGCATCGCCCGGTAAGCCCGGCCGTACTCATAGCGGACATAGATGTAGGCAACGCTGGCCCGGGTGGCATATGAGGCGAGGATGATCCCTTCAAGCACCTGATGGGGGTCGCCTTCCATGAGGATGCGGTTGTTGAAGGTGCAGGGCTCGCTCTCATCGGCATTAACGCAGAGATAGATGGGGCCGGGGTGGTCCTTGGGAAGGAAGGTCCACTTGGTGCCGCAGGGGAAGCCGGCGCCGCCGCGGCCGCGCAGGCCGGAGTCCTTGACCGTCTGCACGACCTGGGCCGGCGTCATCTCGTTGAGCGCCTTGGTCAGGGCGCGGTAGCCGCCGTCGGCGCGGTAGGCTTCGAGCGCGGGGTCTGCCTGGCGAAGGATGCGGCGCAGCAGGACGGGTTCGAAGTCGGGCATGATGTCCCTGTTTCCCAACCATCGACAACGGTTTAGCCGCGATCCTGAGGCAAGCGCGCTCGCTTGAGGTGAGGGTCGCAGCTAAACGAAATTTGATGGAAAATGACTTATTCCTTGCTCAGCTCCGCAATCAATTCATCCACCTTATCCGGCGTCACGTTCATCCGGGCCTCGTCGTTGATGAGCACGGCCGGCGCTCCCTCGCAGGCGCCGATGCACTCGGCAAACTCCACGGTGATCTTTCCGTCGGCGCTGGTGCCGCCCGGCCGGACGCCGAGCTTGGCGCAAACCGCCTGCAGCATCTCCTCGCCGCCGCGGAGAGCACACGCCAAACTGCGGCAAACCCACAGCCGCGTCCGACCCAGCGGGTTCCGTTCATCGCGGAAGAAACCGTAGAACGACATCGTGTCGTACACCTCGGCCGGCGCCAGGTCGAGCAGGTCGGCGATCTCCCGGATTGCCTCCAGCGGCACACAGCGCAGTTTGTCCTGCACCAGGTGCAAGGCCGGCAGCGTTACCGCCTGCTTTCGCGGGTAGCGCGGCAGCAGGTCGAGGATCTGCTGCCGGATGTCATCGCCCAGAGCGCTCATCGCCATCACTCACCAATTCATCCTATCGGTCCAACTCCGCCGCAATGATGTTCAGGCTCCCCAGCACCGCCACCACATCGCTGAGCATGTGGCCCACGATCAGGTAAGGAAAAATCGCAAAGTGGATGAACGACGGCGGCCGGGTACGGGCCCGGTAGGGGACGCCGCTGCCGTCGGCCACGATGTAATAGCCCAACTCGCCGTTGGGCGACTCGACGGCGGCGTAGATCTCATCACGCGGCGTCGCCCACTTGCGGTTGCTCATGATCAGCTCGAAGTGCTGGATCAACCCCTCGATGCTGCGGTAAACCGCCGTCTGATCGGGCAGTACCACCTTGCTCTCCACGTCCACGTTCACCGGCCCCGGCGGCAGGTTCTCGATTGCCTGCTCGATGATCCGCAGGCTTTGCAGCATTTCCTCCATGCGGACCAGGTAGCGGGCGTAGCAGTCGCCGGCCGTGGCGCAGACCACCTGGAAGTCGAAGTCCGGATAGGCCAGGTACGGCTCGTCCTTGCGCAGGTCGCGGACCACGCCGCTAGCCCGGGCGATCGGCCCGGTGCAACTCAGGTTGATGGCGTCTTCTTTGGACAGCACGCCGATTCCCTTGGTGCGGTCGATGAAGATACGGTTGCGGCTGAGCAGCCGGGTAATGTCGGCGTGGGCCTTGGGGAATGTCTTGACGAAGTCGCGGACCATGTTGATCCAGATGTCATCGACGTCATTGATCAGCCCGCCGACACGGGTGAAGCTGGGGTGGAAGCGCTGCCCAGAGCAGCGCTCGAAAATGTCGTAGATCTTCTCACGCGGGTTGAAGGCGTAGAGGAAGGCCGTGAACGCCCCCAGGTCGATGGCGGCGGCGCCGACGTTGAGCAGGTGGTCCTGGATGCGGGATAGCTCGGCGCAGATGGTGCGAAGGTACTTGCAGCGCGGCGTGATCTCGATTCCTAGCAGCTTCTCGACGGCGTGGTGCCAGGCGATCTCGTTGTGGATCGGCGAGATATAGTTCATCCGATCCACGATGGTGACATACTGGTTGTAGTCGAGGTGCTCGCCGAGCTTCTCGAAGCCAGAGTGCAGAAAGCCGATGTCCGGCACCGCCTTGACCACCGTCTCGCCGTCGAGGGTGAGGATCAGGCGGAGCGTGGTGTGCGTGGCCGGGTGCTGCGGCCCGAAGTTGAGCGTCCAGAGGTATTCCTTCTCGTCCCCCTCGGGGGGAACGCCGATCTCGGCCAGTTCGAGAGGCATCGATCTCTCCAAGCCCACGGATTGCAACCCGTGGGCTTTGCTAGTCAACTCTCCGCCCTTGTGAGCACCGGGAAGTTGTGCCGCTCGCCCCGACCGCGGAGCGGGTAGTCCTTGCGCAGCGGGAAGGAGGTGAACTCCTCCGGCAACAGGATGCGGCGCAGGTCCGGGTGGCCCTGGAAGACAATCCCGTACATGTCGTAGACCTCGCGCTCCAGCCAGTCGGCTCCTTTCCACAACGGGAAGACCGACGGCAGCGCCGGGTCCGGGTCGTTGACATATGTCTTGACGATCAGCCGAACGCCGGTCGTGGTGTTGAGCAGGCAGTAGATCACGCCGTAACGGTCCTTGGCGTCGGGGTAGTACAGGTAATCGACCGCTGTCAGTTCGGAGAGTTGGTCGAAGCCGCACTCCGCCTTCAGGAATTCCAGGAAAGCGTACACTCGTTCCGCTGGCACAATTACCCGACGGTTGTCGCGGAACTCCGAGGTCGTGAAGCTGTCGGTGCCGAAGCGCTCGCGGAGTTTCGTCAGGATCTCGTCGTGGGTCATGCGCTCGCTCCTGCCAGGGCCGCCGACGGGGGCGGGGCGGCCATCCGGATCGGGGCCCTCACGGCTCGTCGCGCAGCCGGGTGGACGACAGGAAGTCACCGGGGGCCACCACGGCGTCGGCGGCGTTGATCTCCAGCGCCAGTGGCTTCGGCGCCTCGGGGAGGGCGCGGCGGGCGAACTCCGTCCCTTGCAGCGTGCCGGTGCGGCGGATCTTGTCCTGCAAGTCGAGGACCGATTGCAGCAGCTGCTCCGGCCGCGGCGGGCAACCCGGCACGTAGACATCTACCGGGATGAAGCGGTCAATTCCTTGAACGACGGCATAGGTGTCGAAGACGCCGCCCGACGAGGCGCAGGCCCCCATCGAGATGCACCACTTCGGCTCAGGCATTTGCAGCCAGATGCGCTGTAGCACGGGCAGCATCTTCATCACGATCCGGCCAGCCACGATCATCAGGTCGCACTGCCGGGGACTGAAGCGCATCGCCTCGGCCCCGAAGCGGGCAATGTCGTGCCGCGAGGCGCCGGTGGCCATCAACTCGATGCCACAGCAGGCGGTGGCAAACGGCATCGGCCAGAGGCTGTTCTTCCGCACCCAGTTGGCAATCGCGTCGAGCTTGGTGACGATGACATCCGGCAGTCCTACCGCCATCGGAAGACCCCCTCCGGAGAATGACGAATGTCTAATGACGAATGACGAAAGAATAACGAAATCCGAATGACGAATTAGGGTAGCGCTCTATCTCTTTCCTTCAGGGCAAGCATCCGGACGTTTTTCGTCCTTCGGGTTTCGACATTCGTCATTGGTCATTCGTCATTGGTCATTTAGCGCCAGCGGAACACCCCTTTCCGCCAGGCGTACCCGTAAGCGACCGCCAGGGTGGCCAGGAAAACCATCACAACCCCGAACACCGGCCCGGCGAACGCGGCCGGCAGCAGCGGGACGGTCGCTCCCTCGACATCGTAACGCCGGTAGGCAGCGACCGCCCACGGGTAAAGGAAGAGCAATTCGACGTCAAAGATCAAAAACAAGATGGCGATCAGGTAGAACTTGACGTCGAAGCGCTGCCGGGCACCGCCGATCGGGTCCATCCCCGACTCATAAGGCATCAGCTTGACCGGGGTCCGCTTCCGCGGACCGATCAGATGCGCTAGCGCCAGACTGACGGCCGCGAAGGCCAGGATGAACGCCAGATAGAGAAAGATCGGGTAGTAGGTCGAGAGCTCGAAATCCATCCGGCATCACCCCGATCCTGACTTTGTGATAGTTTTCACAATGTGGACCAAAAAAGAATCCTCGACACACGTCGAGGTAGGTGAGTCGTTCAACGCACCTGCTTTTACATATAGGGAGCGGAGCCGACCCGTCAAGGACGCGTGGACGGCCCGTTGCAGTTTGGCACGTGGGGTTCCAGAAAAGTGAAACGGAAGCGCGAGCGAAGACACCTTCGCTGACGCTTCAGGCTTCGATTCCCGGGGCTTGCTGCGCATTCGCGAAACGACACCTGAATAGCCTGCGGCGACCGAGTGTGCCCGCCTTGCATCCACACAAGCCTGCCGCTATAAATCCCGCCTCGGAACCATTCCCTACCTGCGAAACTCGGCAAGACAGGAGGTGCGGATGAGACTGCGCATGGGGGCGCTGAGAATCCTGGCCGGGGTGGCGGTGTTGGCGGCCCTGGCGAACGGGACAAGGGGGCAGGCGCCGGCCTCGAAACCGGTGGCCGTGGTCGATGGCGAAGTGATTACCCAAGCCGATCTCGATGCCCTGTTGAAGGGACGCGGACCGACGCCCGTGGCGCTGCCGGAGAACACGCGCCGCCAGATGCAGATGGAAGCGCTGGCGATGATCATTGACGATATCCTCCTCCAGAAGTTTCTCAAGCAGAAGGGTCCCCGCATCGACCCGGCCGAGGTCGATAAGCGGCTAGCCGAGCTGGCCGAGGCGCTGAAGCGCCAGGGCAAGACGTTGCAAGATTTCTATCGCGAGTCCGGCCAGACCGAGGCGGAGGTGCGCAACGCCCAGACGCTGATGTTGCAATGGGCGGCCTACGTGCGTGCCCGGATCACCGACGCCGACTTGAAGCGCTACTACGACGAGAACCGCGACTTCTTCGACCAGGTCAAGGTGCGGGCCAGCCATATCGTCTTTCGTCTGCCGCCCGGTACGCTCGAGGAAGAGCGCAAGGCAGCCCGAGACAAGCTCCTCGCCCTGCGTCAGGAGATTGTCTCGGGCAAGCTCGATTTCGCCGCGGCTGCCGCCAAGTACTCGCAGTGCCCCAGTGCGCAAAACGGCGGCGACATCGGCACCTTTCCGCGCAAGTTCGTGGTGGACGAAGCCATCGCCAAGGCTGCCTTTGCCCTGGCGGTTGGCCAAGTCAGCGATGTGGTGGAGACAGAGTTCGGCCTGCACCTGATCAAGGTCACCGAGCGCCACCCCGGCCAGCCATCAGACTTCCAGAAGGTCAAGGAAGACGTGCGGGCAATGTGCGCCGAGGAGCTGCGTCAGTCGCTGCTGACCGAGCTGCGCAAGACAACCAAGGTCGAGATCAATCTGCCCTGACGGTTCCCCCATCGGGCGGCGGGCTGGGTTTCCGGTTGCCCCGGTCGGGCGGATAGGCTCTAGTATTCCAGAGCAACCCCGTAGCCGCATTCGGGGAAGTGGGAAGCACGCTACCGCATTCGGGCGAATGCGGCTACCTTGCGGAGTTCCGCGCGCTGTTGTACAAGTGGGTTGTCTCCCGCCTGTTCCTGTTACCGCACCGAGGGGACCATGCAACCAGGATTGACCAACCTTCCCGGGCGCGTCTGGGGCGCCGCCCTCTGGATCCTCCTGTGCACCGCCAGCCTGTCCGGCACCCGACTGTCGGCCGATGACGCGCCTGCGGCCGGCCCACTTCGAGCCGGTGCCGCGACCAGCAACATCACGCCGCGACTGGGCCGCATCATCGTCGGTGGCTGGAACCAGCCACGGGCCACCCACATCCATGATGAGCTTCATGCCCGCTGTCTGGTGCTCGACAATGGCCGGACCCGGTTGGCCTTTGTCATCTGCGACAATGTGGGGATCGATCGCCAGGTCTATGATCAGGCCCGCCGGCTCGTTCACCAGGAGACCGGCATCCCGATGGAGAACCAACTGCTGGCCGCCACGCACACGCACTCCGGCCCCTCCTGGCACGGCCGCGATGACGGTGACGAGGGTTACCCCGACTTCCTGGCCCGACGGATCGCCGACGCCGTTCGCCGGGCCGTTAACAACCTGGAACCCGCCCGCATCGGTTGGGGCGTGGGCAAGGAGCCGGGCCAGGTCTTCAACCGCCGCTGGAAGATGAAGCCCGGCACCCCACTGCCCAACCCGTTCGGCGGCACCGACCAGGTGCTGATGAACCCCGGCGTCGGCAACCCCAACCTGCTGGAGCCGGCCGGCCCCACCGACCCGGACGTCTCCTTCCTGTCGGTGCAGGCCCGCGACGGCCGGCCCATCGCGCTGTTGGCCAACTACTCGCTGCACTATGTCGGCGGCACCCGGCCCAATGAGATCTCCGCCGACTACTTCGGGATGTTCGCCGACCGCATTGCCCAGCTCCTCGGTGCCGAGCGACAGGATCCGCCCTTCGTGGGCATCCTCTCCAACGGCACCAGCGGCGACGTCAACAACATCAATGTGCGCGGTAACCGGGAAAAACTCCCTCCTTACGCCAAGATGCGCCAGGTCGCCGACATCGTGGCCGCCGAGGTCTTCAAGGTGTACCGGACCATCCCGTTTCATGACGCCGTGCGGCTGGACGCACAATTCAAGGAAATCGTGCTGGCAGCGCGGAAACCGACCCCCGAGCAGGTGGCCTGGGCCCGGGAGGTCCTGGCTCGGCCCGAAGGGACCCCGCAGCGGCATATCCGGGAGCGGCACTATGCCCAGCGCGTCCTGCAACTGGACAAGGCACCGCCTCGGGTCCCGATTATCTTGCAAGCGTTCCGCGTGGGTGACGTGGGCATCGCGGCAATCCCGTTCGAGGTCTTCGCTGAGACCGGCCTGGAGATCAAGCAAAAGAGCCCGCTGAAGCCGACCTTTACCATCGAGTTAGCCAACGGGGCCAACGGCTATCTGCCGACCCCCGCACAGCACCAGCTAGGAGGTTACGAAACCTGGCTGGGCACCAGCCGGGTCGAGATCGAGGCTTCCGTCAAGATCGTTGATACCTTGATGGAATTGTTCGATCGTCTGAAGTGAGGGCACCACGGCGGCCGGGCCTGCCGCTTGGGATTTGGCCGCTTGCAGCCCGGGGCAAGGGCCGCCAGCGGCCAAGCCCAAGGCAGTCGTCGCGCGAACCCGCGGCGGGCCAAAGACGTACCCGGTTTCCGGTCAGCTCGTCTGGGAAGACGGCAGCCCCGCCCGAGAATTGGCCGGCGGCCTGGTGGTCTTGGAGTCGGTGGAGGCCCCGGTGAGCGCCCAGGGCGAAATCCTGGATGACGGAACCTTTCGCCTGACGACCTCTCGGCCCGGCGACGGGGCCCTCGAGGGGCGGCATCGGGTGCTCATCGAAGTGCCCCGGCCGCGTGAAGGAGACCTCGCGGGAAGGAGAGAGCCCCCGCCGATCCTTGACCCGCGCCTGGGGCGCTTTGAGACGTCCGGGCTGGAAATTAACGTGGAACGGAAGGACAATCAGGTGATCCTGAAGCTCAAAAAGGCGCGCCTATCCGGCGCCGCTCGGAAACCCGCTTGAAAAGGGGGGCCTGGCTGACATGAAGAAACTACTCCCCGGTGCATCGTTGGGGAAAGCCGGTCTGCTTCGACCAGCCCTTTCCTTGGCCCTTCTCTTGACTCTCAGTGCGGGCGACGCGCCCGGCCAGCCCCGGCCGCCGGACCGCCCCCGGCCCACGAAGCCGGCCGGCACTGGTGAGCCGCGCTGGCAGGCTTCCGGCAATCGCGGCGCCGTCGTGGCAGGTGGGCAGGAAGCAGTCGAAGCCGGCCTGGCCGCTCTTCGCTCGGGTGGCAACGCTGCCGATGCCGCCGCCACCACCCTGCTGGCCCTGACCGTGACCGACGCCCACCAGTTCTGCTTCGGCGGCGAGGTCCCCATCCTGGTCTACGATGCCCGTCGCGGTGTGGTGGAGGTTCTGGCCGGGCAGGGGACGGCGCCGCGATTGGCGACCGCCGACTACTTCCGCCAAAAAGGCGGCATCCCCGGCAGGGGTATCGAGGCCGCCACAGTCCCCGCCACCTTGGACGCCTGCCTGACCTTGCTGGACCGCTACGGTACCCGGACCTTCGCGGAGGCGGCGGCACCCACCCTGGCCATCCTTGAGCGCAAGGAATATCCCTGGCATGCCGACCTGGCCCGGACCTTGCGCCGGCTGATCGAGGCGGAGAAGGAATCGGGCAGCGATCGGCAGCGCGGCCTGCGCCTGGTCGCGGACTACTTCTATCGGGGACCGATTGCCCGCGAACTGGACGCCTGGTCCCGGGCCAACGGCGGACTGCTGCGCTACAGCGACCTGGCCACCCATGTCACGCGCATCGAGGAGCCGGTGGCGGTCACTTACCGGGGCCACACTGTCTACAAGTGCGGCCCGTGGACGCAGGGCCCTTGTCTCCTTCAGGCCCTGCGGTTGCTGGAAGGATTTGACCTGAAAGGGATGGGGCACAACAAACCGGACACGATCCATGTGACGGTGGAGGCGCTGAAGCTGGCGCTGGCTGACCGCGACATGCACTACGGCGACCCGCTGTTCGCGGACATCCCCCTGCGCGAATTGCTCTCGCCGGAGTATGCCGACCTGCGCCGGCCGCTGATCGACCGGCGGCAGGCCTCACTGGTGCTTCGGCCGGGCGACCCGCGGGGCGGCAAGGCGCTGCTGGAACGGGCCGAATCCCCGCGTGGGCCGGGAGGGGCCGCCAATGACACAACAACCTGCCTGACGGCCGACGCCCAAGGCAATGTGGTGGCTGCCACGCCGAGCGGCTGGAGCGGCGTTCTGGCCGGCGCGACCGGGGTCTGGCTCGGCAGCCGACTACAAAGTTTTAACCTCCTGGAGGGAAGCCCCAACTGCCTCGAACCGGGCAAACGCCCCCGGATCACTTTAACGCCCACGATCGTCCTGAAGGAGGGCAAGCCGCGGATGGCGGTGAGTGTTGCCGGCGGCGACGGTCAGGATCAGGTGACCTTGCAGCTGCTCCTGAATGCCATCGATTTCGGTCTGGCCCCGGCCGACGCCGTGACCGCGCCGCGTTTCGAGACCCGACACTTCATCAGCTCGTTTCGGCAGGCGCCGCCGGAACTGGGCCTGGTGCGCATCTACGCTGACGTCGGTGAGGAGACGCTGGCAGAGCTAAAGGCGCGCGGCCATCGAGTCACGGTAGTCCGGCCGCCCATCTGGGTCCCCAGTATGCTGACCATCGATGCGTCGTCCGGCCTGATCCGCGCGGCGGGTGATCCCCGGGCCGGCCGGCATGCCGCTGCGTTTTGATGGATGCAACCAGGCGAATAGGCTCAGGAATAACGGACGGTGAAGCGGTCTTCGGTCGGAATCAGTTCACGGTTGGTAAAGCCGTTGGCCTCCAGCCAGTCGAGCAGTTCCTCGGCCTCTGTCTTGGTCAGACCGGTCACGGAGATCGACCCACCTGGCCCGGCCATTTGGCGGCCGGCGTAGCGCTCCGGGACGGACCGCGGCGCTTGCCGGTGAGGGCCACCCAGCCCGTGCGGCGACGACGGCGACAACGAGGCAAGGAAACCTCGTTTCAGACAGAAAGCGATCAGACAGGCAAGGGCCCCCGCGCCGGCTGCAACACCCAGGCTCACCCAGAGAGCAGTGGGCATAGGTCCTCCAGCCGCCCCCGCTTTGCTAGAGCATCATCACCAGGCCGGCCATGCCCCGGATGCGGCGGTAGACAGCAAGCACCTGCGCAGCGCTCTGCACGGTTGGCTCCAGGGTAACGCTGACGTGCCGGCCGTCGGCTGCCTTCCGCACCCGGTAGGGCGGGTCGGCCAGCGCCGCCAGCTCCTCGCGTACCCCGGCCACGACCCGGGCCACGAACCCGTCCTCGACCCGGCCGATGATCTTGAACATGTAAGGACCGGGGAAGATGTGGGTGCGCTCCAGCAGTTCGATCGAGGGCAAATGGTCCACGCGGAGTCTCCCTTCTTCTCGGTTCACATTCACTTCCCCCATTGTAAGGGAGAAGGGCATTTCTTGCGACCTGAAGAATCCGTCGCCGGTGTGACTTCTTCACATCCAGCATACGCTCCAGGGGGCTCCGCCACGACCATACATCTGAGTAGATGTTGTACACCCTGCCTTAGCAACTGGTCCATTCTCCCAACACGACACGGATCGCGGCATGCGGCCCAATCAGGGCAGGCAGCGGAGGGCAGGTCAGGGACGGAGTGGGGAAGGGGGTCGGAGATTGCCGTTGACTGAACCCGTCAAATCTGCAAAGAATCCGCCCGCACCTGGCGCTGCGCCCTCGCGGCGGTCGGCTTCCGGACCCGCTGGGTACACCCCATTGGGGCATGAGCACGATCCCATTGTTGGAATGAGCACGGATGCGCCAAATACTCGTCAAGGACACCGGAGCCCTGGTCGCGCGCGTGCCACGCCCTGCACTGGAGCCTGGGACGGTCCTGGTTCGCGTGCATTACTCGCTGATCTCCGTCGGCACGGAGGTGGCCTCGTTGCGGCCGGCGTGGGCAGCGCTCGCCGGCGCCACTCCCGCGGAGCGCATCGTCTCCTGCTCCTCCGTCGCCCGGCAGTATCTCAGCAAGGCGCTGCGCGATCCCGGCAAGGCCCTTCGCAAGGTAGTCCAGCTCGGCTGCCAGGTGGCCCGCTCGACTGTCCGGCGAACCTTCCCGCCGCTGCCGCCGCGCGCCGCCGCCCAGGTCACTGAGGTGCGCTGGAGCCGCTGCTCCGCCCGCGAGTGGCATTGCAGCGACGGCTGGCTGCAATTGGTCACCGACGACTCACCCGCTGGCTACCAGGCCATGTCCCAACCGGTGCCGGTGCCCGCCGGACGCGTCCCGGTAGTCGAGCTGGCTGGCGAAGTCGAACATGGCGCCGTCCTGATCGGCTTGGTTAACGAGGATGGCAGCCGCTGGCTCGGCTCGCGCCGCTACGAGACCGGCCCGCTCGATGATCAGCTCATTGTCCCGGCAGGCGACTCGCAC
This sequence comes from Gemmataceae bacterium, assembly GCA_035575035.1. GTDB lineage: Bacteria > Planctomycetota > Planctomycetia > Gemmatales > Gemmataceae > DATLYH01. The sequence continues at coordinate 32,145 of DATLYH010000328.1, read as the reverse complement.
TCGGTCACGCTAGTGGTTGCCAACGTCGAGGGAGGAGCTGGTTCCCGAGTCAAGCTCGACGGTGTGCGGATCGTGGCCCGGCCGGCGACAGAAAGCGGTCTGCCCCTGAGCGAGTTGGATGATCAGGGCTGGAACGTTGGCTACTCGGCCGCTGGCGAGGTGCTGGCCGTGGGCGACGGCGTCACCGAGTTCGTGCCGGGTGACTGGGTCGCCTGCGCCGGTGCCGGCCAGGCCAACCATGCTGACTTCATCCGCGTCAAGAAGAACCTGGTCTGCCGTATTCCCCAAGGTTGCAGCCTCCGGGCCGCCGCCACCACAACCGTCGGCGCCATCGCCCTGCAAGGCGTCCGCCGCGCCGGCGTGCAACTCGGTGAGACAGCGGCGGTACTCGGCCTGGGTCTGATCGGTCAGATCACCGTCCAGCTGCTCAACGCTGCCGGCTGCCGGGTGCTCGGCCTCGACCTCGACGCCGGCCGGGTCGAGCGGGCCCGGTCGCTGGGTTTGCATGATGGGGCGGCCGACGCCGAGACCTTCCAGCGCCTGGTGCGCGACTGGACCGGCGGCCGCGGCGCCGACTGCACTCTGATCACCGCCGCCACCAAGACGAGCACGGTCATCAACCTGGCAATGGAGATCACCCGGGCCAAAGGGACCGTGGTGGTCGTCGGCGACGTGGGACTGAACGTCGAACGGGCCGCCTTTTACCGCAAGGAGATCGACCTGCGGATGAGCACCTCGTATGGGCCGGGCCGCTACGACCCGGCTTACGAGGAGGATGGCCTCGACTACCCATTCGCCTACGTCCGCTGGACGCTCAACCGAAACATGCAAGCCTACCTGGAGCTAATCGCGGCCGGCCGGGTCAATGTCGAGGCACTGATTGACCGTACCGTGCCGATCGACGAGGCGCCGGCAGTCTACCGCGAGCTGGCGGCGGCCCGGGGCCCTCTGCCGCTGGGCGTGCTGCTGCACTATCCCGACGATCCACGGCCGCTCCCCGAGGCCGCCGACGCAACGCGCATCACCATCCGCGGCCATCGGCCTGTCCCGTCCGGCCGCATCCGCTACGCCCTGGTCGGTGTCGGTGCCTTCGGCACATCCATGTTGGTGCCGGCGATGGATCGACGCAAGGACCGCTTCTTCCTCCGTGGCGTGGTCAGCCGCAATGCAGCCCAGGGGGGCAACTTCGCTCGCTCCCGGCAGGTCGAGACCTTCACGAGCGAGCTGGACGACGTCCTCAACGACCCGGGATTCGATCTGGTGGTGATCGCCACCCGCCATCACGAGCACGCCGGCCAGGTGGTCCGCAGTCTGCGGGCGGGCAAGCACGTCTTTGTGGAAAAGCCGCTGGCTTTAAGCTGGCGCGAACTGGACGAAGTGGTCCGGACCTACCACAGCCTGGCCGAGCCACCGTTGCTGATGGTGGGATTCAACCGTCGTTTCGCCCCCGCCGTCCGTCTCCTCAAGGAAATCCTCAACCGGCGGCGCAGCCCGCTGGTGATCAACTACCGGTTGCACGGGGGCTACCTTCCGCTGGATCACTGGGTGCAGGGGCCGCAGGGAGGGGGCCGCAACCTCGGCGAGGCCTGCCACATCTATGACCTGTTCCGCTTCCTGAGCGATGCGCCGGTCGCTGGTGTCCAGGCGTCGGCCATCGACCCCGGCCCGCTCCCCTATCGCCGCAACGACAACTTCTGCGCCACCCTCAACTATGACGACGGCAGCCTTGCCACTCTGGTCTACACGGCGTTGGGGCCGAAGACGGGTCTGTCGAAGGAGCGCATGGAGGTTTTCTGCGACGGCGAAGCCTATGTCCTGGACGACTTCCGGAGCCTGGTCCGTGCCGGCGACGGCAAGGTCCTCTGGTCCGCCGCGGAGCCCGACAAGGGCCACCTCGAGGAGCTAAGCCGCTTCGGCGACGCCCTGGTCGAGGGCGGTCCGGCCCCGATTCCGTTCGCCCAGCTCGCCGAGACAACAGCGGTCGCCCTGCACATCGAAGACTTGCTCCACAAGAGGAACCCGGATGAAGACCCGACCAGTTGACGACCCGAAGGCTGTCGGCCGAAAGCAGCTTTATCTCTGCATCGGCTTCGACCCGCCCCGGACTGGCCTGCTGTGGGACGGCCGCCTGGAAGAGCTAACCGAGCGGCACCGCATCACTCTGGAGCTGCCGCCTTGGTGCCAGGCCGCCGACGTGCTGGAGCGGGTCGAGGCTAGCGCAGCAGCGGGAGTGATCTTGGTGCTCCAGCACGGCTGGCTGGGGCTGACAATGATACGCCTCTGTCGGCGGGTGCTGGCCAGCGGTCGCCGGGTCTACCTCTACTGGCCTGCCGAGCAGGCCATCGAGTGCCTCGATGAGGAGCGCCTGGCCAGCTACCGGCGGCACTGGGCGGTGATGCAGCTCCATCGGCGATGGCGGCAGGTAGGAGCCAAGTGGCATGCGGGGCGCGGACGGCTGCGGCGATGGCTTGGGCTACCGGAATCGCATCAGCCGCTGGCCGCCCATGCCGACACTCTGACCGAGTTGGGCCGGCTGATCCGGGATGCCGAGCCGGTGGAGTTCCCCTGGCTGCACGACCTGCCCAGCCCCGGCAACCCGATCCCGGGAAACGGTATTTATCTGCGCACCGATTTCTGGGCGCCGATCCACTCCGGGGGCAGCTACGGGCACACCTGCTATGTCGCCAAGTCGCTCGCCCGGGTGACCGAGAACCTCTACTGCCTGACGCCGTACCGCTACCGCCTGCTCGACGAGTTCGGCCTGGGAATCAAGCAATTGGTGCTGGATGCCCCCGGCCCGAGCTGTACCGAGGATGACATCGCCCGGGCCACGGTCCACTATTACAAGTCGCTCAAACCGCTGCTGCAAGTGCTGCGGCCGGCCTACCTCTATGAGCGGCTCTGCCTGGGCAACTACAGTGCTGCCCGGCTTAGCCGCGAACTCGGTATTCCCTACATCGTCGAGTACAACGGCTCCGAGATTGCTATGAGGCGGAGCTTTGACGGTCGGGGGTACGAGCTGGAGGAGCTCTACCTCCAGGCCGAGCTGGCCGCCTTCCGCCAGGCGACGCTGATTTCGGTTGTCTCCGAGCCGATCAAGGAGGACCTGGTACAGCGCGGCGTGGACCCAGACCGAATTCTGGTCAATCCCAACGCTGCCGACCCGGACGACTATCGGCCGCCGACTGCCAAGGAGCGGGCCCGCCTCCGAGCCGAGTTCGGCTGGGACGACTTACACCGGGTGATCGGCTTCACCGGGACGTTCGGCGGCTGGCACGGTATCGATGTCCTGGCCGCGGCCTTGCCCCGTATCTGCGCCGCCGCCCCCGCGGCGCGCTTCCTCTTGATCGGCGACGGCAACTACAAGTCGCTGATTGACGACGCGATCAAGGCCCACGGCCTGCAAGGGCAGGTCCACTGCACTGGTCGGGTCGAGCAGGTCGAGGGCCGCCGATTGCTGGGGGCCTGTGACCTGTTCGTCTCGCCGCACAACCGGCACATGGTCGGCAGCCGGTTCTTCGGCTCGCCCACCAAGATCTTCGAGTACATGGCGATGGCAGCCGGGATCGTTAGCAGCGACCTGGAGCAGATCGGCCAGGTCCTCTCCCCCGCGCTGCGCCCCGATGATTTCACGCCGTCGGGGCCGCGCCCTGTGGTCACCAATCAACGGGCCGTCCTATGCAAGCCCGGCGACGTGGAGGAATTTGTCCGGGGTGTGCTGGCCCTGGTCCGCGACCCGGCGACCTGCGCCGCCCTGGGCCGCAACGCCCGGCAGGCGATCCTTGACCACCACTCCTGGGACCGGCATGTCGAGCGGCTCTGGCAGTTCGGGCTAGAGCGGCGGCAGGCATCCGCGCGGTGTTTGATGGCGCTGTCGTCGCAAGCCGCGAACGATGTCCCGGCCGGCAATGGTGCGTCCTACCGCCTTCAAACCGGCGACGCCGACAAGGACGAGGTGCAGAACCAGTGGGACGAAAACCCCTGCGGCTCTCACTACGTCAAGAAGGCCGCCCCGCACACGCTGGAATGGTTCCTGGAGGCCGAAGCCTATCGCTACGGTAGCTACGCCCCGTGGATGCCCACAGTCATGGAGTTTGACCGCTTCGCCGGCAAGGACGTGCTGGAGATCGGCGGCGGCATGGGGACTGATCTAGCCCAGTTCGCCCGCCACGGTGCCCGTGTCACCGACCTCGACCTCTCCGCGGGGCACCTGGCCCTGGCCCAGGAGAACTTCCGCCTGCGCGGGTTGAGCGGCCGGTTCATCCACCACGATGCCGAGGAGTTGCCGTTCCCTGACGAGTCGTTCGACCTGGTCTATAGCAACGGCGTCATCCACCATACGCCGAACACACACCGGGTGGTGCGCGAGATGTACCGAGTGCTCCGGCCGGGCGGGCGGGCCTTTGTCATGGTCTATGCGGAGAACGGGCTGCACTACTGGCGGAACCTGGTCTGGGAGATCGGGCTGAACGGCGGCGAGCTGGAGCACGGCTCAATGGGCGCGTTGATGTCGCGGCATGTTGAGATCACGGAGAACGGGGCCCGGCCGCTGGTAAAGGTCTACACCCGGCGGCGGCTGCGGCGGCTGTTTAAGGACTTTCGACATGTCCGCATCCTCAAGCGGCAGTTGACGGCGCCGGAGCTGCCGCGGCTGTTGCGCTGGATGCCCCTAGGCCTGGCCGGCCGGCTCATGGGTTGGAACCTCATCGTCAAGGCGACCAAGGGATGAGAAGATGGCCCGCCTGCTGAAACGGATCGCCCGCCGGTTGCTACCGCAGTCGGCCGGCCGATGGCTTGGCCGACCCTCCGCGGTGCAGTCTGCGCTGACGTTGGCCGGCCAACTCCGCCAGGCCGGGCTCTCGTTCGCAGAGTGGCATGCCCGGCGCCGGCACCAACGCCGCCTCTACGCCCGGCCGTCGCCTGAGGCACTGGCCTGGCTGCGCCGCCACCTGCCCGCCGAGGTGGCCGCCACGGTCGCCGCCGCCGACCAGATCCTAGAACACCGCTTCGACCTGCTGGGAAGCGGGCCGTTCCAGCCGGTTGACCCCGACCGGGAACCGACGGCCGACGGCTACCGACCCATCGACTGGTACCTTGATCCGGTGCGGGGGCTGCGCTTCCCGCGCGGCATTCCTCATCGGCAATGGAACCTGCAAACCATGCGGCCGGGGCTGGCCGACATCAAGCTCCCCTGGGAACTGGCTCGCTGTCAGCACTGGCCTCTTCTGGCCCAGGCTTACCTGCTGACCGGTGCGTCGCGCTACGCCATCGAGATCGCCCGCCAACTTGACGATTTCATGCAGGCGAACCCAGTCGGCATCGGCATCAACTGGACCTGTACCATGGATGTCGCCCTCCGCGCTGCCAATTGGGCGCTGGCCCTGGAAATGGTCACCGACTCGCCGGCGCTGACAGACACCTTCTGGCGGCAGGCCCATGAGGCGCTGTTTGATCACGGCGTCTTCATCCGTACCAACCTGGAGAACCATTACGAGGTCACCAGCAACCACTTCCTAAGCAATCTGGTCGGGCTTTACTACCTCAGCGCGGTCTTCGCCGACCTGCCTGAGGGCCGGGCCTGGAGCCGCTTCTGCCGGGACGGCCTGGAAAACGAGATCCGCGTTCAGGTGCTCGACGACGGGGCCGACTATGAATCATCGGTGCCGTATCATCGCCTGGTCACTGAGTTGTTCCTGGGAGCGGCCCGTCTGGCGGCGTACCGCGGCGAGCCGTTCTCAGAGGAATACCGCGGCCGGCTGCGGCGAATGATCGAGTTTTTGCTGGCGGTGCTTCGGCCCGACGGGCGGATGCCGCAGGTCGGTGATGCCGACAACGGCCGCCTGCACATCTTTACCGGCTACGGCCGATGGGACCCGCAGGATGGCCGGCATCTGCTGGCACCGGCGAGCCGGTTCTTCGGGGAGCCGCTTGGGGAAGCGTGTGCTGGCGAGGCCGGCGCCTGGGAAGCAGTCTGGTGGGGTTACGAGCCGAAGGCACCGCCCGCGCCGGCGGGGCCGCTGCCCCCCTCACCCTTACCCTCTCCTCCCCCGGGGGGAGAGGGTAAGAGTGAGGGGGGGGCCGTGGCCCGGCTCTTTCCTGACGCCGGGCTGGTAGTGGTGCGCGATCGAGAGTGCTACCTCCTCATCACCAACGGTGTGGTCGGCACGCGCGGCTTCGGTAACCACAAGCACAACGACCAACTCAGCTTCGAGTACCACCTGGACGGCCTGCCCCTGCTCGTCGATCCGGGCAGCTACGTTTACACCTCGGACCCCGACGCTCGCAATCGCTTCCGCAGCACAGCCTACCATAACACGCTGTGCATCGACGGCGTGGAGCAGAATGAGCTGCGTCCTGAGTGGCTGTTCCGCCTCTTCGAAAAGGCGCAGGCCGAGCATCTGGAATTCCGGGCTAGCCCCGGCGTGGTGGAGTACCGCGGGCAGCATGTCGGTTACCAGCGCCTGAGCGAGCCGGTCATCCACGAGCGCCGCTTCCTGCTGCGCTGCGGAGAGAAGGCCCTGTCGATCACCGACCGACTCACGGGCGGTGGGCGGCACACGCTGGCATGGCACTTCCACCTGGCGCCGGGTGTCCAGGCCGACCTGCTCGGGCCGGGTGTGGTCCGCTTGGAGGCGTCCGGGCGGCGCTACCGCCTGGTGCTGCCGGCCGATCTGGACGTGCGCATCGGCCCGGCCTGGTATTCGCCCTTCTACGGGGTTCGCGTGCCGTGCCAGGCAATCGACGCCCGCAAGGAGGTGCGGCTGAACGGCGAGGCCGTCTTCGAATTCGCCGTTGCGCCGCTCAAGTAACGGGTTACTAACGGTGAATACTTGTCACTTGTTACTTGATCACTTGTTACTTGGAAGGAGAAGCTCGCTATGCCCCGGGTGGTGAAGGTCGTCTGGTCGGCCGGTGCGATGCTCGCGATCATCGTCCGCTACCGCCGGATCCTGACTGCCATCACCCGTGTGGAAATCGCCAAGCGCTACTCCGGCTCCGCCTTCGGCAAGGTCTGGGTCATCCTCTATCCCGCACTGCTGCTGGCGACGTACCTCTTCGTCTACCTCGTTATCTTCAAGATGCGCTTCCCGGACTACAGCCAGTTTGATTACGTCCTGTACGTCTTCTCCGGCCTGGTGCCGTTCCTCGGTGTTTCCGAGGCGCTGGGTTCCGGCTGCACGGTGCTCAAGCAAAACCTGCACCTGGTCAAAAATGTCATGCTGCCGATCGAGTTGGTCCCGGTGCGGTCGATCCTGGTCAGCATGGTGTCCCAGGCCGCCAGCCTCGGGGTGCTCATCGGACTGCTGGCGCTGAACGGCAATCTCAGCCTTCATCTCGCCTGGCTGCCGCTGGTGCTTGGGCTCCAGGTCCTGCTCCTGATTGGTCTGGTGTTGTTTCTGTCGTCACTCACCTTGCTGCTGCCGGACGTCAGCTACTTCGTCAACCTGGCACTGCTGTTTCTGATGTTCGTCTCACCGATCGGCTTCAAGCCCGACATGGTGCCGCCCGCCTTGCGGTTCATTGTCTATATCAACCCGATCCACTACCTGACTGAGGTTTACCGCTGCGCCCTGCTCTGGGGAAGGCTGCCCGGCCTTCTGGACGCCGTTGCCTACGTCACACTCTGCCTGGGGAGCTTCGCCCTGGGCAGCGCGTTCTTCCGGAAGTTCAAGGACGTACTGGTCGATTATGAATGACCGGGCCGTGCCGCCCGGCCGCCTCTTTCCGTGGAGTGGCCCGAACGATGGTAGCCCTTCCCCTGGTCCCGCGCGACACGGCGGGCGAGGAGGTCTCGGCCGGCGCCGCGTCTTCCGCCCCGACCGGTGACACCTACCTGCCCCACTGGGGACCGATCCGTCGATTGATCCACGCCCTGTGCAAGCGCTCGCGGCGGTTTAACACGGTGGTCGCGGCCGTGGAGATGCGGCTGGGACGAGAAGAGTTACTCTGCCTACCGCAGTACATGGCTCTCTGCCCGACCGGCCAGTGCAACGCCTCCTGCGCCTTCTGTTCGGTGACCATGAACCGGACCGGCATCATCAAGCGGCAGCTTCCCTTTGAGCAGGTGCAGCGGTTCATTGGTCCAGTCGCACGCACCATCCGCATGTACGGTCTGGAGGGGAACGGTGAGCCAACTCTCTATGACCGCTTTGACGACCTCTATCGCTTGCTGACTGCCGACGGGGCGACCGTCTACCTGATCACCAATGCCGAGCGGCTCCGGCCGGAACAGATCGACCTGCTGCTGACTGGCCCGACAGACTCGATCAACGTCTCGCTGAACGCAGCCACCGCCCCGACCCACCTCCAAGTGATGAAACTTCGCCACTTTGACCGGGTCGTGGACAACATCAAGCGGCTGACCGCCCCCCCCGAGAACCGGCCAGTGGTTTCTGTCTCATTCGTGGTAACCGCGGACAACATTCACGAGGTCCAGCGCTTCCTCGATTTCGCCGAGAACGAGCTGCGCGCCGACCGTATTCTGGTGCGCCCGCTCTCGGAAATCGCTAATGACCAGGGTTCGGTCGAGGACTTCCGTTCCATCGTGCCATACGAGTGCGACATCCGCGACATGCTCGACAGCGTCGCCGAGTACCTGAGCGACACGCCGCGCCGCATCAGGCCGGTCCCTCCGTCAAAGGCCGGCGTGCCAAGGAGGCTCGATGCTCGGGTCCGCCGCTGGCTGCGGCGGTTTGTGCTCGGCGACCGTCCCCCCGTCCCGGGATTGCCGACTCGCATCGAGATCGACCCGTCAGCGTTCCGCGCCTTCCGGGAAGACCCGCCCGATGAGCCGGTCAGCCCACGCGGCTACGCGGACCGCCTCCTCGCTCCACGCCGTGGCGACTGGACCGTTGTCGAGCCGCGCTGCACCGTCTTCTGGCACCTGAGCCGCGCCACCCTCGCCTGCCCGGAAGGTACGCCGCCGGGTCTGCTCTGGCGCAGTGCACCCGTTCCGCTCCCGTCGGACCGGATGCTGACCTTCGCGGTTCAGATCGGACTGGAGGCGGGATCACTGCGGCTGGCCGTGACGACGCCCAACGGCACGGAGTTGGCTGGGCAGGAAGTGACACCGGGCAGTCACGAGGTGGTGCTGACGGTCCACACAGGCCAGCACCGATACGCGATCCTGGAGTTCCACCACAGGGGCGGAGCGCTGCGTGCTGTCATTGACTTTGGCCAGCTGCGGACGCCCCAGCGCAACCTCTACCGCGAGTTCCGGCTCCCGCCCGCCCCGCGCTGGCAGAAGTCGATCCCGGAAATCAATGTCCACTGGCTCAGCGGACGCTGCGTCCGGCTTCGCGGTCATGTCCCCCGGGGCCGATATCTTCTACAGAGTTACTCGATCCGCTGCCTGCCTGAGCAGACGCACCGCCTGCCCATTCGCATCGATGTCCGCCGGGGTGTCCTGGTGGTCGGCGTGCTCAGCGAGGATTTCTCGAAATGGCTCCACCAATTCCGGTTCGCCGAGGGGCGACATGAGGCAGTCCTCGAAATCACGACCGGCTCCAACCGCCGCGTGCAATTCGTCATCTTTTCGACGACCGATGGCCCGTTCGACGCGGACATCGACTGGCTCGACTCTATCCAGACCGCCTCGCCGGAGCCGGGAGAGTCGTCCGTTCCGTCCCCGCCGGCCGACGCCGACCAACCGGCCGACGCGGGGAAGCGGGTCCAGTTCGCGCGCGGGATGATGGAGGCTGTCCGTCGGCGGCTGGGTCGGCTGCTCCGCCCGGAAATACGGTATCACTGTCAGAAGCCGTGGACCGACCTGCACAACTTCACCGTCGATGGCCGGATGGACGTCTGCTGCATTGCGACGGGACCGAGCCAGGAGCGGTACGCGCTGGGCAACCTGCTCAAGCAAGATTTTCAGGAGGTCTGGAACGGTGAACGGGCGCGGGAGTTCCGGCGGACGGTCAACAGCGGCCAGCCCCTGCCCCCGTGCCGGCGCTGTCCGATGCTGTACGCCTACCAAGGACCACTGTTCAGCCCGGCCCACACAATCGGCCGGTTCGAGGCCACATTGATCCGCTGGCTCGGATGGCTGCCGGGAGTCCGACTCCTCCGCGGCGCCGGCGTGTGGCTCATCCGGCACATCCTCTTCCGCGGGTTCAAGGAGGACGGATCCTGACCGCCTGTGGACGCCAAATGCCAGACCCTCGTACCGGAAACCTTCGAGAGGAGACGGATCATGCTTGTTGAATGTCAGGAGCCGCTTGCTCAGCGGCTGCCATCCGTCGCGGAGGTGGCGTCCGACCTGGCTGCCGACCTCCGGGACGTTCGACCGGTGCCCTCTACTCTCCTGCCCGCCGACGATGCCGATCTGGCCGCCTTCTGCCGGCGCCTCGTGGCCTGGGCCAGTAAGCTGACCTACCCCGAGTGGGTTGTTTGGGTCCAACCCTTGGGACCTGGGCTAACGCTGACCCTTGAAGAAGCCGAGCAGATCCTCGGCTTGGTGAGTGGAGTGAAGCTGGCCCGGGAGGAGAGCAGCCCATCGGGGCGGCGATATCTGGTTCTGGGGGGCCAGGTGCGTCTGTATGCGGTTGGCTTCGTGCTGCGGTGGTCGCGGGCCTGCTTGGAAAGCTGGTTTCGATTCCTCGGCCGACTGAGCTGGCTCTGGCGGCAGCATGACCTAGCCCGGAAGTTTGTCCATTTCATCGAACTGCCCTCAGACGATGCCATCACCCCGCGTTGGGTTAACCGAGTCCACCTGCTGCTCCGGACGCTGGGCCGGGAAGTGCCTTTCGGAGTTTTTCTTCCCCGGATGCCCTTCTGCCCAGAGAGGAATCACACCAAGGCGCTCCGCAAGTTCACCGAGCTGGCCGAAACGCTGGGCGTGCGGCACCGTCTGGTCTGCCAGTGGGTCGGGGATGTCAGTGACACAGCGCAGACGGCAGCGGTCCTGGCGTTCGCCCGGCAGCATGGGTTCACCTTCGACTTTTCCCTGTCGTTGCTCGCAGAGTATCCCTTCCAGCCAGTCCCCTACCAGCGCAACGGTGCCTATTTTCCGCTTGATTTCGACTTGTGGAAGCCTGCCTTTGTAAGCGTCGCGCCAGTCATCGAGGTGCCACGGCTGCCCGGCAAGTTCCTGAAAAACGTTGGCCCGCGCTTCTCGTGGCTGTGGTCGGGCACCCGACTTCAAGCGGCTCCGGCAGCAGTCCCCCTGAGTCAAATGATATACCGGCTCGAGGAGGCCCTGGATCGTCCACAGCGGAGAAAGTACCTGGAGCGGCTGAAGGAGCAGCCCAGTCTGTGCCGTTACTGGCATCATTACCACGTCTACAACTGGGCGCCTCCACCAGGGCAAGTCCTGCGGGTGATTAGCCTGGATGCCGAGGATCTTGGCCAGCTGGGGCGGTGGCTGGATGCCGTTGTCCTCCCCGAACAGGGGCTTTCCGAGAGGCCACGATTCCCTGATGCGAACGCCATGTTAGGGTTCCTCCGCCATCAGGCTATGGAAAGCATTTCCCCAGGCCCAGAATCGATCCGGCGTGCCCAGATCGCCGCGCACCAATATCTGGCGACTGGAGGGCGCGAGAAGATCAGCCCAGACGGCGAACGGCTCCTGGCAATGCTGCCCGCTTCCTTGGGGCGGGTGCTGGAACTGGGCTTTGGCTACGGGCTAACTGCTGAACGAGTCAGCAGCCGTGCGGCAGGGTACTACGGTATCGATCTGCAAACGAGCCAGGCCCGGGCATTCCGACAGCGGGGCGGCTGCGCGGTCGTGGCGGACATGCATGCCCTGCCGTTCGGCGACGGCCAGTTCGACACGGTGATCGCGGATAATGCCCTGGAGCACGCCTATGACCCGCTGGCCGTGCTGCGCGAGGTACGGCGGGTGCTGCGTAGCGGCGGCCGCCTTTACGCCTTGGTCCCCCTGGATGGCCTTTGCAGTGACTATCAGATCCGTTCCCATTTGTGGAAAGTCGATGAGCGCGGACTGCGAGAAGCGGTCCGACTTGCCGGGTTGAAGGTGATATACCTGGAAATCCTCGACTATACCGAGCTGCGGTATCTGGGATGTTTTCCCGCCAGTCATAACAAGACTTGCCTGGTGATCCTGGAGGCCGGCTAAAGTAACCAGCATGCTTCGCATGCTGGTTACTTCGCTCCGCGAAGAGGCTTCTCGCTGACGGCCAGGATGATCTCGCGGCAGCTGGGATCAGCCAGAGCAGTGCGATAGTTCTCCAGATCGAGTCCGCGGAGGCTGGGGCAGCCATAGAAACTGTAATTGAAGGTTCGCAGCGTGATGTTCTCATGCCCCAGTCGGCGGAGCATCCACTCTACTTCCGCTGCGGTGTATTCACGGTGGTGTCCCTCGAAGGGGATGGCCGTGTCGTACTGCAAGGCGATGGGACAGAAGATACTCTCCCCCCGGGCTAACCGTTGACGGTTGTAGATGTATGCCAGGTTGGGCGTGTCCAACAGCAGCCGGCCGCCGGTTTTCAGCGCGCGGTTCAGTGCCTCCAGTAGCGGGCGTGGCGTGTGTGGGATGTGCTCGATTACCCCCATGCAGAGGACCACATCATAACTCTCGGAGTCGAGCCCCATCAGGTCATACCTCACCTCGGCGAAGTCGAGCGGCCGGACGCCGGCCTTGCGGAGCAGCGGCAGGACGCCAGCGAACGCTTCCCCGTAGGTCTGGTAAGAGTCCACTGCATCGACCTGGTATCCGAGCCGGGCAAAGGCGAGGGAGAAGTTGCCGAAGTACGAGCCATAATCGAGGATCCGTCCTCCTATAACCGATCGCTCCCGCAGGGCGGCGGCGGCCTGGACGATCCGCACCAGACTGCAATTCAGATAGCTGTCCCAGCAGAAGTCTTTCAACCCGGGCGAGTGTCGTGCCAGGGGAGACAGGTCGGCATTCCGGATCGCCGCCTGAACCTCCTGTGTGGCCTGGAGTGCCGCGGGGAATTCGTCCGGGAAGTCAGCCGCGATACAGGCGGGGAAGTCGAGGTAGAGAATCTCTTCCTCTGGCTTGGGCTGTCGTTCGGGCGGCCGTTCAGCGGTGGCTGGGTGGAACACCTCACTCAGGAGCCGCTTAACTCGGATCATTCGCCAGTTCTCCGTGGGGGACCAACTCGGCTGGCGTACAGTCGGCCCAGGTCCAGTCGGCCTCGATCACAACTCCGGTCCCGGACCCGACCGGTCCCCCTTTCTGGACCACAATCTCCAGGACCCGCACCAGGCAGGCATAGACGCCAGGATTGATGGAGTAGAACAAGGTCTGGTCGCGGTCATAGTAACCTTCCTCGGCCACCATCACGGTGACGGTGTAAGTCCCCTCGGCGAGGGGGAGGCGGGGTAGGCGAGCGCAGATTGTACCGATAGGGCGCTGGGAAGCGTCAAAAAGGAGGTCGCGAGTGATGAAGCGACAGACGTCCCGCACACCATCCCGGTGCAGCGCGATCAGAACCTGGCTGTGCTCGCACAGATCGGGTTTGTTGATCCGGTAGGCGACGTGGAACTCGATTGGCTCGCCGTGGTTGAAGAAGTGGGCCTCGCGGCCATCGGCATTGACGCACCAGACGGAAGTCACGGCGATCGCCCCAGAGCCGTGCTGGCCGGTAGAGTTGATGTCGGCCCGGACAGCGGACAGGGCCGGACCCGCGCTAGGTTGCTGTGGACGGGCGATGTACTTTTGCCAGCGACCCGAGGAGGGGGGCAGTGGGCCTAGGTCAAGTACGCTCTCGTTGTGGTACAGCCGGAGGTGAAGACGACACGGGACCGCGGACCAGTAGTCCACGGCTACTGCGTATTCCGGCATCGGCCCCGCTGAATCGGCAGCGGGTACGGTGAACACGCCGGCCACCTTGTGGAACGGCGAGCCGTAGTTCAGCATGGGCCGGGCCTGCCTCCCCTCCCAAAAGACTGGCTCTCCCCAGCAAGTGGCCTCGGTTTCAAGGCGGGAGCTGGACTCCGTCGCTGTGTCCGTACCAAGCGGGAGACTGTCGATCGGCCGGCCATCGACTAGCAGGGAGATGCGGCTGAAATAGACCGGGCAGGGCTGGGGCCGGTTATCCTGGGCCCGGATTTCGATCAACACGGGCTCGACCGATGTGTTCCTGGATCCGCCGCAAGCGGCGCGCAGGCTGTCCAGCCTTTTCTTGCGTAACCGGCGCTCCTCCTGCTCGCGGATGGAGTCCTCATAGGCAGTAACCACCGTCGGGCTGTCAGCGTCCATGAGTACCCGGCCGCGGTCGATCCAGATCATCCGCTCACAGAGCTGCGACGCCGAGTAAACGTCGTGCGATACGAGCAGCACAGTGGTGCCGTGGCCGTCGCACAGCTCGCGGATTCGCTCGTAGCTCTTCCGCGCGAAATAGGCATCGCCCACGCCGAGGACCTCGTCCAGCACAAGGATGTCGGGTGAGATGGCGGTCGAGGTTGCAAACATCAGCCGGGCAGCCATGCCGGTGGAGTAGGTCTTGACCGGCTGGTCGATGTACTCCTCCAATTCGGCGAATTCGACGATTTGGCGCAGCCGGCGCTCGGCTTCCCAACCGGTGACGCCGAGATGGGCGAGGTAACTCAGGGCGTTCTCCCGGCCGGTGAAGTCGGGGTGGAAGCCGGTGCCGATCTGTAGCAAAGCGTGGGTCTGGCCCCGGACCTCGATCCGTCCGGCGGTCGGCTCGGTGACGCGGGTCACCAGTTTAAGGAGAGTACTCTTGCCGGCCCCGTTTCGTCCGATGACGGCCACCTTCTCGCCGCGGCGAATCTCCAAGTTAACGTCGGTCAGGGCCACGTGCTCGGTGTAGGCCCCTTCGCGCCGGCGCAGCAAGCCGAGCACGTCCAGGACGCGATAGTGCGGCCGGGTGTAGAGCCGGTACACCTTGCGCAGGTTCCAGGTCCGTATTGCGAAATCGCTCATGAGCCGCCTCGGCCAGGGAAAGCCAAGTCAAACGGGTGAAACGGACATGCAGGTTGGCGAGGGCTGCCTTCCCTGTCTCGGTGGAGTTCCGGAAGGCTCTCTCCGTTGGCCGTGCGGAGAGGTCAGGTAGTAAAGCCTTGATCTGTCAGAGTGTCAAGACAGGCTTACCGGTGCCACGGCCGGCCGTCACGCCGCCAGACCCAACATCTCCAGTAGCCGGGCCACCTGGAGTTTCCAGTCGTGGCGGGCGGCAAACTGCCGGTAGCGCAGACGATCGGGCGACTCACTCAACACCCGTCGAACGGCGCCGGCGAACTCGTCGGCGGAGGTGCAGAGCCGGGCCGGACTGCCGAGCCGGCGCAGGGCCTCCCACTGCACCGCCACCACCGGCAGCCCACAAGCCAAGTACTCGTAAAGCTTCAACGGATTGACCGCGTCCACCAACTCGGGGTGACGGCCCACGTCGAAAGGGATCAGGCCAACGTCGGCGTTGTGCAGATAGGGGGGCAGTTCGTCGTAAGAGCGCGGTCCCAGACAGTGAACGTTGGGCTCAGCGACCAGGGCCCGCGCCGACGGCGTGAGCGGCCCGATCAACACGAAGGAGACATCTCTCAGCCGCCGGGCCGTCCGCAACATCAGTGCCGCATCGAACCAGAGGTCAAGCGAGCCGACGTACAGGGCAATGGGCCGGCGAATGGTGCGGTACTCTGCGGGGCACTGCCGGCTGCCCCGATCAAAGTGGTCGAAATGGACGCCGTTGGACAGGTAGGCCGAGCGCCGAGCGCCCAGCTCCTCAACGTAGCGCCGCAGCGGCTCAGCGGTGAAGACGGCCAGGTCCGCTGCCTGGGCCAGCTCACGCTCCATCTGCCGGGCCGCTGGCGTCGATTTCGGGAAGGCCGCGTTGTTGTCGCAGACCCGGTAGACCAGGCGGGTACGCGGCACCTCCTGCACCCACGGATAATGGATAACGCTATCCACATAAATCAGATCAACCCGGTCGAAACCATTCTGTCGAAGGATCTTCCGCAAGGACGGCCAGGTGAACCGCGGCCAATGGCGGTGAACCGGGTTGGTGCGCAGCAGCGGCTGGGGGTGCGGCACGATCCAGGTGGCCGGCACGTAGGTCCAGAGGCGGTTATCCAGCGCCCGGGTGCCGCCGGTGCGGTGCAGGGCAAAGCGCTCGCGCAGCGACGCCGACACGCCGCGGACCAGGTGCCAGGGGGAGATCGGATCGGAGACGAAGGCCACCTCCCAACCCGCGCATACAAATGCGCGCGCCAGATGATGGCTGCCGACCTGGAACATGGAAGTCCAGTGGTTCGCGCACGCCATGAGGATCTTTCGCGTACTCATCGCCGACCCACCAGGAGGAACCGCCATTCGATCCGCCGGGCCGTTGAGCACAGTCGCAGCGCCGCGCACGGCCGGCGCACCCCATAGCCGGGCGAGCATGCGCTTTCTTCGATTTCCCACCGACCTGTTCCTCCCTCCAGCCGAACGCAGACCTGCCCAGCGGTCAGCCGCACCGCTGCACCGTCCCTTTCGGCGACCACGCCCGGCGCCAGGTGGAACCACACCTCCCGGGGGCCGTCGCAGGCACACTCGTCGATTCCTCTGACGCATGCGCGGTCGATGTGCAAGGTGCGCCGGCAGGGCAGGCCGAAGCCGTAATGCTCGCCGACAAACCGGCCCGGCTCGCAGCAGAGGACCACCGCCCGCGCGCGGTCGGCCAGACGGAACAGGCCATCGGGACCGTCGGGCCAGGGGTTTTGCTCACGCCCCGGGAAGGCAAGCGTGTTGTGCATGGCCGTCGCGCGGAAGCGGTTCCGCCAAGTTGGCAGCGGCGTGTAGAGGTAGGTTCCCGGGTCGATGACGAGGGGGAGCCCGTCCACAGCCAGCTCGATGGAGAGTTGATCATTGTGGGCATGACCACCGTGGCCGTTCTGTCCCACCGGCCCGCACCGCACCGCGAGGTAAATCCTCGGCGTCCGATAAATGAACAGACCGAAGCGCGGGTACGAGCAGAGTTCGACCCCGCCGCATATGGCGACGTTGGCTGTCGAAATACCGGCCATGACAATGCCAGATATCTTTGCCACGTCGCGGAGGACCTGACCTTCCCACCATGAGAGGTTCGGCTCGGCGCCGGCCGGAGCGCAGTCGAACAACCCGGCGATGGCGGCGACAAGTCCGGCGTGATCGAGACCATCCTCGCTCAAATCGGGCCGGTACACGGGCTGCAATTTCAGGAACCGGCCATTGTCGTTGTCGCCGAACTGTGGGACGCGGCCGTCAGGACGGGTGATGTGCGCCGTAAAGCGGGCCATCCGTCCGAGGCGCTCGAAGTACCACGGCGGGAACGGGCTGACTCGATCGCCGCCCGGAACGGGGTACAGCGGCAGCGGTGCCGGCGGCAGCGCCGGCGGACTGAGGAACCGACGATGGTCGTACTCCCCCAACGCCTGTTGCTTGTCAGTGGGCAGTCCCAGCACCAGCGCCGTGGCATAGGCGACCATCTCGGCCGACAGACGGTGGTAGCTGCACGACACCTCGAAGTTGGCTCCATCCTCATCGAACTGCAGCTGGGTCTCATTGATCAACTCACGAACACCCAGCGCCAGCCAGGTGTCGGTCTGCGGCGAGCGCGGCAGGTAGCCGGCGGCGAAGATCAGTCCGACAAGGTTCGCCAGGTAGTGGTTGCCGCGTAGCTCGGCGTTCCACTCCAGATTGTGGGCAATGTGCAGGGCGTGCTCATGGACGGCACGGTGAAAGAGAGAACAGAAGGCGCGATCGAACACGGCCCTGTCGGCGCGGAACAGGTCGTAGGCCACCAACCAGTTGCAGACACGGATCGCCACGTCCATCGTACAGTGCCAATTGACGCCGAAGCGCGGTGGATTGGCGGCCAGGAAGTCAAGCACCTGGTTGCGGAACTCACGCGCGTAGCGGTCGGCCTGGGGCCCCGCGGTCAGCGCATGGGCCAGGGCCAGCGTCGGCAGGTGCTGCATGCGGGCCAACTCCCACGGCACCTTCACGTCGGCGCCGGGCCGGTCGCCATAACGGATGTCTCGATACCAGACTGCCTCGGACCAGCGCCAGCCCGATTTAAAATCGAGCTGCCAGTCGATCGGCACATAGCCCGAATCGACGAACCGCCAGATGCGGCGTGCCTCGGGCACGTTGGCGGCGTTGACGCGGCCGGCCAACCAGTTCCCCTCGGGGTCAGCCTGCACCGTGGTCCCGGCAGAGTAGTGGAACCCTTCAACACCACGGCATTCCATGCCGTGGGCGACCCGCACCCAGCCGGAGCCGAGCAAGTCGAAGCGGTGTTCGCAGAAGCGCTCGGCCAGGGTAAGAATCAATTCTGCGTCGCGCCGCAACAGGGCGAGGTCGGGCAGGCGGAAGTAGCAGGGCAGTTCCTCCTCGTAGCCCGCCGATAGGGGCCTATAAGTGGAGATATATTGGTCGCGCCGCCGGGCCCGCCAGTCGTCGAAGCGGCGCTGCAATCGGCCTGCGACCTTCCGCGCCAGCACGTGTGGCGGCAGGCGACAAGCTCGTCTCAGCGTGGCACCAAGTGTCATGCCTGCGTCATCCTTTCTCCGGCAAGCAGCGCTCCTGGAGTGCCTGGACGATCCGCTCGGTGTGTCGGCGCCAGCTGTGGTGGGCGGCGGCCGTCTGACGGGCAGCCGCACCGAGCCGGGCGCGGCGCTGCGGGTCATCAATCAGGACCTTCAGCCCGGCAGCCAACGACGCAGCGCAGCCGGGCCGCACCAGCCAGGCCGTGCGATCGTGTTCCAGCACCTCGCCGATCTGGCCCAGGTCCGAGGCAACGATCCCTTTGCCCATTGCCATGTACTCGAACAGCTTGGTCGGCGACCCGAAGAAAGCCGAGCCGTCCGGGTTGGGCACATGCGGCGCGACCAGGATGTCGCAGGCGGCCAGGTAGCCGGGCCCCTCGTGTTGAGGGACCAAGCCGGTGCAAATGCAGACATCGCCGAGCGCATACGTCGCGATCCGCCCGCATACTTGCGGCATGACCGCCCCGTCGCCGATCAACAACAGTCGGATTCGTCGCCGATAGCTGGGACATTCGCGCAATAGCAGACCGACCGCCTCCACCAGCACCTCGGGACCATGCCAGGGACCAAAGGTGCCGATAAAACCGATGACGGTGTGGCCGTCCCATCCGTAGCGGCGACGAACGGGGCTGCCGTCCACGTCGGGCGAGTACCGCTTTGGATCCACGCCATTGGGGTTGACCAGGACTTTCTCGGCGGGGATGCCGGCGGCCGCCACCTCATCCCGCAGAGGCCGGCTGACCACCACGATCAGGTCGGCGGCCATCAAGTTGAGGCGCTCGATCCGCTCGCTCAGCCGCTCATACCGCCGCGCCGGCCGCTTACCCCAGTGGCGATTGATCCATACTTCGGAGCCGTTGTACTCCAGTACCAGCGGCACTCGGTATACCTGCGCCAGCTGAACGCCCGAGTAGTTGTTCAGGCAGTAGCGCTGATAGAAGAACGCAGGCCGGCGCTCGCCGAGCAGGCGCCGGACTCGGCGGGCAAAGCGCCCGCTGAAGACGAGAGCAGGGACATGCGGGAAATCCCAAAACGCCGCGGCGGGCCGGATGACCTGCGTGGGGATAGTTGGGTCCACGGTGGCGAGGCAGTCCGTGGTGAAAAAGAGCGGCGGTCCGAAGACGACAGCCAGGTTGTTGAGCACGCCGGCGGTGTGGCTGACCGAGCCGCCCGCGCTAAGGTCATAGACCAGATCGGTACGAAGATAGACCGGAGGTGCCGAGCGGTCCAGTGGGGCATGCCGCTGTGGATGCAGCATGGCGGACAGTTCGTTGATATCTCGCTCAACCTGCCGCAGGACGCGGCCCTGCCGAGCAAAGTCGCGCACCATCTGCCCAAACCGGCGAGCGAGGTAGCGCGGCGTGACAGGCTGCTGCTCTCCTGTCTCGTCCACCAGGCGGCAGCTTCCCCGACTCAGGAAGCGCATCAGCAGCGCTGTCAGGAACGGCCGGCGCAGCGCGGCCAGGCGGGCGGCATACAGGTCGGCGGCGCGATAACGGAACAGATGACTGACGGCGCGGAGCGAGCGCAGCTCCCGGCACAGCTCGGCGAACGTCAGCACGGTTGCATCCGAGCCGAGGTCCTCCGGGAGTTTTCCATCACGCAGCACCGTTATCCGGCTCGCCTTCATGGCCTGAACGCTTGCTGCCCGTTGCCGGGGACCCGTCACGCGCTGCGGCGCAGCTCCGCCGACCGGGCACCGGCGATGTACCGCCGCCACCACAGGGCAAAGTTCAGCAGGCACCACAGCTGCGGCCCACGGCCCTGATCGAACAATCGCCCCACCTCGCCGACATCGAGGAAATCGGTCTCGCGGCAGAAGCGGTCCAGCTCCTGCCGGGCGGTTTGTCCCAGCCGGCCGAGGAACCATTCGTAGACCGGTACCCCGAACCCCTGCTTGGGACGGTCGATCAGTTCGTCGGGGATCAGTCCACGCACTGCCCGCTTGAGCAGGTACTTGAGCACGCCACCGCGCGTCTTGACCGCTTGGGGGATGCTCAGCACCAACTCCACGAGTTTGTGGTCAAGGAACGGCACTCGCGCCTCCAGACTCACCCCCATGGTCATCTTGTCCACGCGCATCAGTAGCAACTCGGGGAGCCGGAGGTTCAGGTCGAGGTAGCTCATCCAGTGCAAAGGGGACGGTTCCCAGGCACCGGCCCGGAAGCGGCGGTAGATCGGTTCCAGTACTTCCCACGACGTCCGGCCGGCGAACCGTTCACGGAGGCGCGGCGAGAGCAGACGATGCTTTTCGGCATTAGTGAAGGCTTCGGCGCCGCCCCAGAAGATCGGCTGCCTGGCCGCGCCGCGCCGCAGCCACTCGTACTGGACCGACTTCTCTTTCCCCAGTCGGCGCAGCGCCGCCAGTCCCAGCCGCTTGAGGCTGCGCGGCACCGGCAGATCGTCCCAGCGCTGCAACTGCAAGGCGCGCTTCCACGAGGGATAGCCCCAGAATAGCTCGTCCGACCCCTCGCCAACCTGGCAAACAATGACGCCGTGCTCCCGCGCCAGCCGGGCGACATAATAAACCGGCACGCAGACCGGATCGGCGATCGGTTCATCTTGCAGCTCGATCATCCGCGGCAGGAAGTCGATCAGGTCGTTGGCCGACAGGCGGCGCTCACGGGCGCGGGCGCCGACGAAGGCCGCCATGCGGCGGGCATAGTGCAGCTCGTTGCGGCAGGTGTCGTAGTCGGCGTCGTAACCGATGGAGAAGGTCTGCACCGGCTCGGTCCGGCCCTCGGAAAAGAGGGCCGTGTTGACACTCGAATCGATGCCGCCGGAGAGGAAGACGCCAACCGGCACGTCGCTGACCGCATGCAGCCGGACGGCGATTCGCAACTCGTCAAGGACGCGCTCGGCCAGTTCGCGCTCCGGCACGCCGACCAGCGGTTGCACATGGTCCCAGACCTCCCAGTAACGGCCCTGCTCGACCCGGCCGTCGGCGCCGGCGCGCAGCCAGGTGCCCGGCGGCAGCTTCTGGATGCTGTCGAACAGCGTTTGCGGTGCCGGGCTGGTCAGGAATGAGAGATAGTGAAAGAACGCTTCCTCGTGGACGGCCCGCGGCTGGTCAGGGTCTTGCAAAAGAGCCTTGATCTCGGAGGCGAAAGTCAGCCGGCCGTGGTGCAAACTGTAATAGAGCGGCTTGACGCCGAGACGGTCGCGGACCAGCCATAGCTCCCGCGCGCGGGCATCCCAGACGGCGAGGGCGAACATGCCGCGGAAGCGACGGACGCAATCGATGCCCCACTGCCGGAAGGCCGCGACAATGACCTCGGTGTCGGAGTGGTCGGTCCGCCAGCGGTAGTCACTGAGCCGTTCCAGCTCCTTACGGATGTCGGCGTGATTGTAGATTTCGCCGTTGAAGACAACGCGGATGCTGCCGTCAGAATCGGCCATCGGCTGGGCGGCGGCGTCGGAGAGGTCGAGGATCGACAGTCGGCGGTGTCCCAGACCGACGCGGCCGTCGTCGGCGACCCAGATACCGGCGCCATCGGGCCCGCGGTGGATTAAGGTGTCGCGCAGGCGGCGGATGTAGGGCTCGGTGACCCGAAAGCCATGCCCCTCGGTGACCAGTGCCCCGACGATCCCGCACACGACGCTGACCTCTCTTGTCCGCTTGAACTGGTTTAGCCACTCCCCCCTCACCCCATTCCCTCTTCCTCGCCGCGGGGGCGAGGGGGTGAGGAAGCGAGCGGCTAAGCGGTACGACTCCAGCGGGCGCTAGAAACAGTCCTCGCGGCCCTCGATCCACGATTCGTGCCAGAGCACGGCATTGAGCACGGTCCACAGGTGGAAGCTATAGCCGCCGCCGTCTTCGATCTGTCGGCGGAGCAGGCCCTGGAAGTAATCGTTGTCGAAGAATCCTTCCTTGCGGATGCGCGAACGGTCGAAAGCGGCCAGGCAGCGCGGGCCGAAATCCCCCTCGCGGAACCATTCCTCCATCGGCGCTCCGAAGCCGCGCTTGTTGCGGTGGACGATCTCGGGCGGCAGATAGCGCTCAGCGGCCCGCTTCAGCACGTACTTGCCGATGCCGTCGCGCAGCTTGTAGTGCGAGGGCAATCGGGTGGCAAACGTCACCACGTCGTGATCCAGGAACGGCACCCGGGCCTCGACTGCGTGGGCCATCGTCAGCTTGTCCACCCGCATCAGCAGGTGCTCGGGCAGGCGTAGCTTCAGCTCCAAGTAGGAGATCTTTTGCAGGACCTCCGGCTCCGTCAGCCGGCCGGTCAGCCCGCTAAGGTAATGGCGGACGACGGCATGACTGTCGAGCCGGCAATGGCTCTCCGGCAGCAGTCCTTCGACCGGACACTCAACCGAGGCACGGAACGGCTCGGTGCGCGGCGTCAGCCGCAGCCGCCAGGCGCCCCACCAGCAGGCCGCTCCGCCCCAGAACAGTTCCTGGCCCGCCCGCGCCCGCGCGGCAATGTCGCGGTCCTCCTCTGAGAGGAAGCCGTCGGCCGCTCCCTTCCACCAGCGGCGCCACCATTGCCGCGCCTGTCGGCGGGCCGGTTCGTACACCGACTCCGCCTTGCGGCGGTAATGCTCGCACCACCAGTAGCCCAGGAAGTTCTCGTCTGCCCCTTCGCCAACCTGCACCACCGTCGTGCCGCTGTCACGCACCAGCTTGGCCAGGAAATAGAGCGGAATGCAAACGTTGTCCGCGATCGGCTCGTCCTGCAGCCGCACCAGCAGCGGCAGGAACTCCTGTACCTGGGCGCGGTTGATCACCACCTCATGGTGGTCAGTGCGGTACAACCTGGCGACCCAGCGGGCAAACTGGAACTCGTTGTAGTCGTCCTTCCCCTCGTAGCCGACGGTGAAGGTCGTTACCGGCCGGTCCATCAACTCGCTCATTAACGCGACGTTGAGTGAGGAATCGACACCCCCCGACAACAACACGCCGAATGGCACATCCGAAACCATCCGCCGCTTGACCGAGAGCTTCAAGAGGCGCGTCAACTCCGCGACCGCTTCATCCTCGCTTAGCTCCTTCTCGGAGAACGTCCGCGCGGCATCAGGCCGGCAGTCCCAATAACAGCGGGCGATTGCCCGGCCGGTGTGGTCGATGGTCATCAGGTGGCCGGCCGGTAGTTTGAAGATGCCGCGGAACAGGGTCAACGGAGCGGGTGTGACGATGAAGGTCAGATAATGCCAGAAGGCGGTGCGATCCATCTCGCGCGGCAGGTCCGGGTGGGCCAAGAGTGCCCGGATCTCGGAGGCGAATAGCCACTCGCCGGAACGGGTCTTGGCAAAATAAAGCGGCTTGATGCCGATGCGGTCGCGGATCAGGTGGAGGGCAGGCCGATGCGGATCGCGGACATCATAAATGGCAACCGCAAACATCCCATAGAAGCGGTGCACACATTCCAGGCCCCATTCCTCGTAAGCGTGTAACAAGACCTCGGTGTCGGAGTGGTCAGTCCGCCAGCGGTACTTGCCGAGGCGCTCAAGCTCCTTGCGGATGTCGGCGTGATTGTAGATCTCGCCGTTGAAGACCAGGCCGACGGAGCCGTCAGCGTTGAACATCGGCTGGTTGGCGGCCTCAGACAGGTCGATGATGGCCAGCCGGCGATGGGCCAGGCCGCAGCGGCCGTCGGCCGAGCGCCAGGTATCGCCGCCATCGGGGCCGCGGTGGGCCATGCGATCACGCATGGCCGTCAGGATGGTCTCGGTACAGACGCCACCCCCATAGGGCTTGAAGGCACCCACGAACCCGCACATGGAACCTCCCGACTTCTCAGGCCGCCAGCCGTAGCGGCTGGGGTGCCGGCCGCTGCCGACGCCACAAGCCGCGCGTGTCGATCACTTCCTTCCCCTCCAGCGCCTCCGGCCCGATCTCGGCGAAGGCGTCATGATCGACCAGCAGGACAACGACGTTGGCCTGTCGCAGGGCCGTCCAGACGTCGGTCAGCTCGGCTGAGGCTGCCGGCGTTCCGGCCAGCGACTGGATGTGCGGCTCAACTGCCAGCACCCGCCCGACGCCGGCAGCGGCCAGCTCGGCAGTGATGTGCAGGGCGGGGCTCTCGCGGAGGTCGTCGGTGTTGGCTTTGTAAGTCAGGCCCAGGCAGGCGATCACCGGCCGCACCTGCCGTGAGGCAGCCCGGCGGACTTCCTCGATGACATAGAACGGTTTGGCATCGTTGACTTCGCGAGCCGTGCGGATCAAGCGGGCCTCCTCAGGGGCGGCGGCGACGATGAACCAGGGATCGACCGCGATGCAATGCCCACCGACGCCCGGTCCTGGTTGGAGGATGTTGACGCGCGGGTGACGGTTGGTCACGGCGATCAACTCCCAGACATCGATACCCAGCCGGGCACAGATGATGGACAGCTCGTTGGCCAGGGCGATGTTGACATCGCGGTAGGAGTTCTCGGCCAGCTTGGCCAGCTCGGCCGTCCGCGCGTCGGTGATCAAGCACTCTCCTTCGACAAAGGTTTGGTACAGCTCGGCGGCGCGACGGGCGCAGTACGGCGTCAGCCCGCCGATGATACGGGCGTTCTGCACCAACTCGATCAGCATCCGGCCCGGCAGCACGCGCTCAGGACAGTGGGCCACCTGCACGTCAGCATGTTCGCCGGCCTGTTGGGGGAAGCTCAGGTCGGGGCGGCAGTCGGCCAGCCACTGCGCCACCTGCTCAGTGGTGCCGACCGGCGAGGTCGATTCCAGGACGACCAGGTTGCCCGGCTGGAGTACTGGAGCGATGGCGCGGGCGGCTGCCTCAACGTAGCTGACATCGGGCCGGTGATCCGCGCGGCAGGGAGTGCCGACCGCGATGATGAAGGCGTCAGCTGGCTCCGGCTGCGTGGACGCCCGCAGCAGGCCGCTGGCGGTCACCGACTTGACTAGCTCATCCAGGTCAGGCTCGACGACATGGGCCTTGCCGCAGTTGACCGTCTCGACCACCCGGGCATTGACGTCCACACCAATGACTTGCAGGCCGCTCCGGGCGAACATGGCCGCGGTGGGCAGGCCGATGTAACCCAGGCCGATGACACCGACCTTCTGGAACGCCGCTCGGGACGGGTGTCGGCCGTTGGGGAACGGGATGATGCCGTTCCGCCTGCCGTCGGGCGGCTCATGCTTGCTGTTCCGTTCCATCTTCTCGTTCCCTCGCATGGTCTTCCTTGACCAGAGCCCGGCCTTCCGGGGGCCGGGCGGATTCAGTGGCCGGGCCGTGTGCCGGCCGACACCCTCACGAAGCCTGCCACACGGGCTGGGGCACCGGGGCGCAGCCGAGAAAGGGACTCTCCAGGCTATCTTGCTGCAGCAAGGCGGCGGTGATCCGGCGGCTGGCTAGCCCGTCGCCGTAGGGGTTGTGCGCCGTGCTCATCCGCCGGTAAGCGGCCGGATCGTCCAGCAGGCGCGTGGCCTCGGCGACAATGCGGCCGCGGTCGGTGCCGACTAGCCGGACGGTGCCGGCCTGGACCGCCTCAGGCCGCTCGGTCCGCTCACGCATCACCAATACCGGTTTACCCAGCGACGGGGCCTCCTCCTGGACTCCCCCGGAGTCAGTCAAGATCAGGTACGACCGGCTCATCAGGTAGACGAACGGCAGATAGTCCTGCGGCTCGATCAGGTGGATGTGCGGCCGACCGCCGAGCAGCCGGTGCACGGGCCCCTGGACGTTGGGGTTGAGGTGGACGGGATAGACGATCTGCACGTCGCCGCGGCCAGCCAACTCGGCCAAGGCCAGGCAGATCCGCTCCAATCCCTCGCCGAAGTTCTCGCGGCGGTGGCCGGTCACCAAGATCAGTCGTCGGGTCGGATCAAGAAAGGGGAAACGGCGCTCCGTCTGCTGGCGGAGCGAGCTGTCGCGGTCGAGCCGCTCTACCACGGTCAGCAAAGCGTCGATCACGGTATTGCCGGTGACGAAGACGCGCTCGGCCGGAACGCCTTCGGCCAGGAGGTTGCGGCGGGCGCCTTCGGTGGGAGCGAAGTGCAGGTCGGCAATGACGCCGGCCACGCGCCGGTTGACCTCCTCAGGCCAGGGAGCGTAGATGTCTCGGGTCCGCAGGCCGGCCTCGACATGGCCGACCGGCACCTTGTGATAGTAGGCGGCCAGAGTGCCGGCCATGGTCGTGGTGGTGTCGCCGTGGACCAGCACCCGGTCAGGGCGGAAGTCGGCGAGCACCTCAGCCAGGCGCTTCAGGACCAGGCAGGTGAGGTCGGTCAGGCCCTGCCCGGCCGTCATGATATTCAGGTCATAGTCGGGGCGAATGGCGAACAGCTCCAGGACCTGGTCGAGCATTTGGCGGTGCTGGGCAGTGACGCAGACGCGGGCGTCGATCCCCTCGACGGCCGCCAGGCCCTTAACCACCGGCGCCATCTTGATGGCCTCCGGTCGGGTACCGAAGACACTGAGGATTCTCATCAATCAGACCCCGCAGCAGGCACCGGCCGGGAGAGGTCCGGAGGCCGGCGCCGGATTCCGACAGCGGGCGGGGATATTAGACCAGAGAGGGAAAAAACACAATCCGTCTTTGGCACGCCCGCCGGGCAGGTTTCTTCCCCAGATTCCCTGCCCATCGGGCGTCCGCCTCGTGCTGCTCAGGGCAACTTGACAGGCGCTGGTTGAACCAGTAATGTCCCCTTCACCTTTGACTCGCACCTCGGCCTCGGAACAGGGCGGCATTTCTTCTTCGGGATCGCCGGAAATGGTTGTGGTCGTCGCTGGCGGTTAATGCCGCTTGCGGCTTACGAACACCTATCCAGGGCGATTCGATATCACCAGCCGCGAGCGGCGATCATGAGCCCGACTCACCGCAAAGTCTCGGTCGTCTGTCCGATGTACAACGAGGCCGCGGCGATCGAGGATAATATTGCTCGACTCAAGGCTTGCATCGCCACTCTCCCCTACGCGACCGAGGTCCTGCTGATCAACGACGGCAGCACCGACGACACCGTGGCCCGTGCCGCCCGGGCCGTTGCCGGCGACCCGCGCTTCCGGTTGCTCAGCCACCGGGTCAACTTCGGCCGCGGCCGGGCTCTCCGCACCGGCTTCCGCGAGGCCCGCGGCGACATCATCGTCACCACCGAGGCCGATCTCTCCTGGGGGACCGACATCATCCGGCGGATGGTCGAGGCTCTGGACAACGATCCCGGCCTGGACGCTGTCTTCGCCTCCACCCACCTGCCCGGCGGCGGCTACCGCAACGTTCCCCGCCACCGTCTCTGGCTGAGCAAGCTCGGCAACCGCATCCTGCGCCTGCTCTACTCCGGCAACCTGTCGATGACCACCGGCATGACTCGGGCTTACCGCGCCCGAGTGATCCAGGCCCACAACTTCTCGTATGACGGCAAGGAGATCCACCTGGAAGTCGCCCACCGCTTGCTCAGCTTCGGGCGGCGTGTGGCCGAGGTGCCCGCCACGCTCAGCTGGCCCGAGAAGACACCCGCCGGCGCCGGCCGCGGCCAGCGCACTAACTGGGGCAAGATCCTGCGGCTGATCTGCACCCACCTAGCTTTCGGCCTGTTCAACGGCATCTCCAACGTGATCGGCCCCATCATCCTGTTGATGACCGCCCTGATCGGCGTCTTCGGCGGTTGGGCCGTCTGGAATATGCTCCACGGCCTGCCGTCGATCTATCTGGCCAATCTTACCGCCGTCCTAGTCATCCTCTGGGTTAACCTCTGCCTCGGGTATTTCCTCATTTATCACACCTCCCACATTGAGACGAACGTCTGGAGGACTCAGAGCATGCTGCGCCACCTTTTCAACATTCACAAACTGCCGCCCGATCCGGATGACTATTACGACGAGATCGATCTTCGCCAACCCGTGGCAACCCCGCAGGGGCCGGCGCAGCCCGCTGCCTGAGCACCTTGCTGGCCCGCTGCTTGTCCCTGATCCCAGGCTCCTGGTAAACAGCCCTTTATGAAAGCCGTTTTGCAGAGCATGAAGACCGGCACCGTCACGGTGGAAGAAGTCCCGCCTGCCATGGTCCGACCGGGCACCGTGCTGGTCCGCACCGTCTGCTCGCTGATCTCGGCCGGCACTGAGAAGTCGGTGCTGGAGTTCGCCCGGGCCGGCTACTGGCAGAAGGCCCGCCAGCGCCCCGACCTCTTCCGCAAGGTGCTCAACCGCGCCCGCAACGAGGGCCTGTGGCAGACCTACCAGATCGTCCGCAACCTGATCGACCAGCCGCTCCCTCTCGGCTACTCCAGCGCCGGCATCATCACCCGGGTCGGCGCCGAGATCGACGATCTGTGCGTCGGCCAGCGAGTCGCCTGCGCCGGGCTGTTCGCGGCAACCCACTCGGAGCTAGCTGTAGTGCCGCGCAACCTGGTGGTTCCCGTGCCCGAGGGTGTCTCCTTCGAGGAAGCCTGCTTTGTGACGCTGGGTGCCATCGCCTTGCAGGGGGTCCGCCTGGCCGGGCTGGAGCTGGGCGACAACGTGGTGATCTACGGCTTGGGGCTGGTGGGGATGGTGGCGGCCCAGCTGGCCCTGGCGGCCGGCTGCCGGGTTGTCGGCGTGGACCTCGACCCCTGCAAGGTGGAGATGGCCCGCGGCCTGGGCTGTCACGGCGTGGTCGCGGACAGCGGCATGCCGGCGGCGGTCCTGAACTTTACCGGCGGCTACGGGGCCGACAAGGTGCTGCTGTGCGCGGCCACCCGGAGCAACGAGCCGATCGAAACGGTGCCGGCCATCACCCGACAGAAGGGGGTGCTGGTGGTCATCGGCGACGTCTCGATGAATGTGCCGCGGCGGGCCTACTACGACAAGGAGATCGACATCCGTATCTCGCGCTCCTATGGCCCCGGTCGGTACGACCCCAGCTACGAAGGGGGCGGGCTGGACTATCCGTATGCCTATGTGCGTTGGACCGAGAACCGTAACATGGCCGCCGTGCTCGACCTGGCGGCCCGCCGGCGGCTCGACTTCCGCCGCCTGATCACCCACCGCTTCCCAATCGATGAGGCAGTCCGGGCCTATGACCTGATCTCGGGCAAGACCGGCGAGCCGTACCTGGGGATCGTCCTCCGCTACTGCGAGGACGAGCCGATGCCAAAGGTCTTCCCCAATTCGGTCAACTTCTCCGCGGTTCCTCGGCGGACCGGCGAGGTCAGCCTGGGCGTCATCGGCGCGGGGAACTTTGCCAAGGCATTCCTGCTGCCGGCCTTCGCCGCCGTGCCGGGTGTCCGCTTTCGCCGCGTCTGCACCGCTTCGGGCGTCTCGGCGGCAGCTGTGGCCCGCAAGTACGGCGCCGCCTCGGCCACGTCCGACGCCGACGAAATCTTCCAGGACCCGGACGTTGACGCGGTGCTGATCGCTACACGGCACGATTCCCACGCCCGCTACGTCAGCGCTGGGCTCCGCGCCGGCAAGGCGGTCTATGTCGAGAAGCCGCTCGCCACGCGGCTCGAAGACCTCGAAGCGATCCGGGCGCTGTACGAGGAGCTCCAGTCGGCCGGCCAACAGCCGCTGCTGACGGTCGGCTACAACCGCCGCTTCTCGCCGCTGGCGCGGTCGCTCAAGGAGGCGCTGGCCCGGACAACTGAGCCATTCGCGGCGATCTACCGGGTGAACGCCGGCCGGGTGCCGGCGTCGGAGTGGGTCCACAATCCGGAGATCGGCGGCGGCCGACTCATCGGCGAATGCTGCCACTTCGTCGATTTCCTCAGCTTCCTGGCAGACGGGCCTCCCGTCAGCGTCTGGGCGGCCGCTCTGAGCGTCAACGGGCGCCCGGTGCCGGATGTGATCACGCTGACCCTGGAGTTCGGCAATGGCTCGCTCGGAACGATCCATTATTTCGCCAACGGCCATCCGTCGCTGCCCAAAGAGCTGATCGAAGTTCACGCCGGCGGCATCAGCGCCCAGCTGTTCAACTTCCGCTCGCTGAAACTGTACGGGGCCCGTGTCCCGGGGCGTAAATATTACTTCAACCAGGTCAAGGGATTCGCCGAGGAGGCCCGGGTGTTCATTGCGGCGCTGCGCGGCGGGGAGCCGCCTATCCCCTTTGAGCAGCTTTATCAGACCTGCCGGGCGACCATCCTGGCGGAAGAGTCCCTGCGGAGTGGGAGCCGGGTCCAGTTATGAACCGATCGACCGATCCCTGCCCGTTCTGTGGCGGTGCCAGCTCCCTGTATGTCGAGGTATTCGGCGATACGCTGGGGAAGTGCGGCCGATGCGGCCTGGTGTTCCTCAGTCCGCACCCCGGCAAGGACGAGATGGTCCGCCGCCATCAGACGAAGGAATACGCTGACCATCCATATTTCCGGGCAGGCGAGGAGGCGGCCGAGCAGGGGGGGCTGGAGCTGCATCATCAGGTGATCGCCATGCTGCGGGCGCACCTTGGCGCAAGGGCGCGACTACTCGACGTGGGGGCCGGCTCGGGCGACTTCCTGCGCCTGGCGGCGCCGCACTTCCGGGTGGCGGCGGTGGAGCCGTCGCCGTATCTGGCCCGCCGTATCCGCGAGCGAATCGACTGCCCGGTCTTCGTCGGCGCTTTCGAGGACTACGAGGCCGCCGGCGACAGCGATGCAGTGCTGCTGATGGACATCATCGAGCACGCTGCCGATCCGCGGCGGCTGCTGCGCAAGGCCGGCGAGGTGCTGCGGCCGGGCGGCCTGTTGTATGTCTGCACGGTGGACAGTGACTCGCTTCTGTACCGGCTGGCGCCGCTGGTCTGGCGGCTGTCGTGGCTATCGCCGAAGGCCCGCTACGTGCTGCACCGCATCTTCTGCTACCAGCACAACTGGTACTTTAATCGCCTGGTCCTACGTCGTTTGGTTGAGGAGGCGGGATTCACCGTCTTGGAGCACCGGGGCTACGAATTCCCACTCAACCGGCTGCGCGAGGGGCTGGTGGTGAAGGCCGGCTTGCGCGCCATTTACGTGGTGCAGAAACTGCTCGGCTCGAACACCGAGCAATACTTGCTGGCCCGCAAGGGATCTGCGTTGCCGCTGGCGGCCTAGCACCAAGGCGCAAGCGGCGCCTGGACCCAAGGACACGGACGTTATGCACGCCAACTCCGCTACCCCGACAATCGAACAGGTTCGCGCCTTCTGGGACCGGCACCCGCTGTTCACCGGGGAGGCCCGGCATCCGACCGGTAGCCGCGGCTGGTTCCTGGAGCACGAGCAGGTCTACATCAACGACTGCTTCGCTGGGCGGCCGCCCGATCCGATCTTCACGCGCGGACTGGACTCAGGCTGCCGGCTGTTGGATGTCGGCTGCGGCCCGGGCTTCTGGGTGCGTTACTTCCTCCGCCAGGGCTTCCGCCATGTCAGCGCCTGCGATCTGGCCCCGCGCTCGGTCGAGCTGACGTGCCGCTCCCTAGAGTTGTTCGGCCTCGATGCCGATGTCCACGTGGGCAACGCCGAGGAACTCCCCTACGCTGCCGGACAGTTCGATCATATCAACTGCCAAGGGGTGCTTCATCACACCCCCTGCCCCCGGCGGGCGTTGGAGGAATTTCACCGTGTCCTCCGGCCGAACGGCACGCTCTGCTTCTCGGTCTACCACACCAACTTCCTGCTGCGCCGGCCGTGGCTCTTGAAATGCTTCAGCCGGATCTGTGCGCCTTTCATCAAGCTCAAGGGGCGTGGGCGCGAGAAGCTGCTGGCATCGGGACGGGCCGACGAGATCGTGCGTATGTATGACGGCCGGGACAACCCGCTCGGCCGATCGTACACGCTGGCCGAACTGCGGCAGCTGGTCGAGGGATTGTTTCAGATCGAGGAAGTCGGCT
>DATLYH010000327.1:0-14257 GCA_035575035.1 Gemmataceae bacterium | reverse complement strand
AAAAAAAGAGAGGCGTAGCTGCGGGGCCACGCCTCTTCTCTATGGGGAACGGCCGCAGAAACGGCCGGCTTAGGGGATTTCCGTCTCCGCGCCCGGCTCGGCAGCCTCCCCGTCGGGCTCGGCGGCAATCGCGTACCTCTCTCCCAGCCAGCGCCCCAGGTCGATCAACCGACAGCGGTCGCTGCAAAAGGGGAACTGAGGCCACTCGGAACGACTTTGCCCCTCCATCACTCGGTCGCAAATCGGACAGCGTGCCTTGATCATCGGAAACTCAGGTCGCGGACTTCGCAGTTTTCCCGCTCGTTTTGCTGCTGCCGTTCTTGCTTTCCCCGTTCGACGTCCCGTTCTTGCCGGCTTCGGCCGACCTGGCCGCCTCCTGGTCTGCTTTGGCGGCCGCCTTGTACGACTCGCTGCGGTAGTCGGTCTGGTAGAAGCCCGACCCCTTGAAGATGATCCCCGCGCCCGGGCCGAAGACGCGGCGCAGCTTCGGCCGCCGGCACTGCGGGCAGGTCTTCAGCGGCGGGTCGCTGAACGACTGGAACTCGTCGAAGTTATACGAACAGGCGTCACATTGGTACTCGTAAGTCGGCATACCGCTTAGCCCTCCCAAGCGACTAGTCTGGAAAACCGCGTTAGCCTTCTTTGGCTTCCCCTTCCGGGGGTTGGCCTGCCACGGAGACGACGACCCGCGCCGGCCGCAGGACCTGGTCGTGCATCTGGAAGCCCTGCTCCAGCACCTGAAGCACGGTGCCCGGCGGCTGGTCAGCCGTCGGCTGCTGCATCACCGCCTCATGGAGATGGGGATCAAACGGCTTCCCCTGGGCCTCGATGGGAGTGATGCCGTGGCGGCGGAGCACATCAAGGAATTGCGCCTGCACCATCGCCACGCCCTGCAGCAGCGGGTCGCCCGGGTTGTTCTGCTTGGCGGCGGACACGGCCCGCTCCAGGTTGTCCAGGATCGGCAGGAGATCGAGAGCCAGCGGCCGGCTGGCGTAGCGCCGCTCCTGGGCCAGGTCGCGGTGAAGGCGTTTCTGGTAATTCTCAAAGTCGGCCCGGGTCCGCTGAAGCAGAGCCAGATACTGATCGCGCTCTTGCTCGGCGCTTTGCAGCCGAGAGCGTAGCGCCTCCAGGTCGTCCAGCACCGCCGCGGCGGCCTGTTGCTCGGCGTCGGCCCCCTCGGCGGTGGGCTGTTCCACCTCCCGGGGTTCCGGCGCATTCGTTTTCGGGTCGTTCATCGGCGGGTCCTCCTCTATTCCATTGGGCCGCGAGGGTCTGGGGAGCAAATCCTGTGCCTCCGGCAGCTAGTCCGCGGCCGAGGGCTTGCCCTCGCTGGGCTCCGCCTTGAAGAAGTCGCGGAGCTTCTCCAGGAAGGTTTTCCGCTGGGGCGAGACATGCTTCTGGTCGATCTCGGCCAACTCGCGGAACAACTCCTCCTGGCGTCGGGTCAGGTTGCGGGGCGTCTCGACGATCACCTGCACCAGCAGATCACCCGGTCGGCCGCCGCGGAGGCTCGGCATCCCCCGCCCCGGCAGACGGATCACCTCGCCCGACTGCACGCCCCGCTTCAGGGTGTAGGTGATGGGGCCCTCCAGGGTGGGAACCTCGATGTCCCCCCCCAGGGCCGCCTGGCTGAAGGTGATCGGCACCTGGCAGATCAGGTGCGGGCCATCGCGCTGGAACAGGGGATGGTCGCGTACCCGGACCTCCACGTACAGGTCGCCACGCGGCGCCCCCGGGTCGCCGGCCTCCCCCTCGCCGCTGAAACGGATGCGCGTGCCCGTGTCTACACCGGGGGGGATGGTGATCGGCAGCGTTCGCCGCACCGTCACCCGTCCCTGGCCGTGGCACGCGGTGCAGGGGTCGGTGATGACAGTCCCCCGGCCGCCGCACCCCGGACAGGTCTGTTGCAGCCGGAAGAATCCTTGGGTGTGTACGACCACTCCCTGACCGCGGCAGCGTCGGCACAGGGATGGACGGCTGCCGCGCCGGCTCCCCTGGCCGCTGCACTCCGGGCAGATCTCCTCCCGGGGAAGAGTGATGGTCTTCTCGACGCCGCGGAAGGCCTCGGCCAGGTCAACTTCGACCTCGATGCGCAGGTCACGGCCGGGCTGCGGTCCGTGCCGCCGCCGCCCGGGGCCGAAGAGATCGCCGAACAGATCGCCGAACAGGTCGAAGACCGATTCGGCGCTCTGGAAGTTCGGGACGTTCATCCCGTCGAGGCCGGCGTGCCCATAGCGGTCGTAGCGGCGGCGCTTCTCCGGATCGCGCAGCACCTCATAGGCCTCGGCCGCCTCCTTGAACTTCGCTTCGGCCTCCGGGTCGCCGACATTGCGGTCCGGATGGTATTGCAGCGCCAGCTTGCGGTAGGCCCGCTTGATTTCCTCCTCATCTGCATCCCTGCGGACGCCGAGAACCTCGTAGTAGTCCCGCTTCAGGGCCATCGCGCCTCCTCGTGGGCGAGACAAGGAGATCAGAAGACAAGGAGCCAAGGAGACCAAGAAGCCGGGTCCGCTTCTGCTCTCCTTGTCTCCTTAGTCGCCGTTGTCTCCTTGTCTGGCTCTAACGGACCGCTCCGGGCACCTTGCTGGCGGGCTCCTCCTCGTCGATCTTGGTCACCAGCACCTCGGTGGTGAGCATCAGGCCGGCGATCGAGGCCGCGTTTTGCAGGGCGGAGCGGGTCACCATGGTCGGATCGACAATACCGGCCTTGTACATATCGACGTACTCGCCGGTATTGGCATTATAACCGATGTTGGGGTTCTTTTCGCCCCGCTGCCGGACCTCGTCGGCGACCACCGCGCCATCGACGCCGGAGTTCTCGGCGATGGTGCGGACCGGCTTCTCCAGCGCCCGTATGACGATCTCGGCGCCGACGCGCTCGTCCCCTTCCAGCTTCTTGGCGAAGCCGGCCAGGGCGTCGGCGGCCCGAATCAGGGCCGTGCCGCCGCCGGGCAAGATGCCCTCGGCCACCGCGGCCCGGGTGGCGTGCAGGGCGTCCTCGACCCGGCCTTTCTTCTGCTTCATGTCGGCCTCGGTGGCGGCGCCGACCCGGACGATGGCCACGCCCCCGGTCAGCTTCGCCAGCCGCTCGCTGAACTTCTCCTTGTCGTACTCGCTTTCGGTCTGCTCCATCTGCGTGCGGATTTGCTCGATCCGCCGCTGGATGTCCTGCTTCTTGCCGGCGCCGCCGATGATCGTGCAGCTTTCCTTCTCGACCCGGACCGTCTTGGCCCGGCCCAACTGGTCGAGGGTGACATTCTCCAGCTTGATGCCCAGGTCCTCACTCAGGAAAGTGCCGCCGGTCAGGATGGCGATGTCCTGGAGCATGGCCTTGCGGCGGTCGCCAAAGCCCGGGGCCTTGACGGCGCAGACATTCAGGACGCCGCGGAGCTTGTTGACCACCAGCATCGCCAGCGCCTCGCTCTCGACGTCCTCGGCGATGATCAGCAAGGGCTTCCCCGTCTGCGCGACCTTCTCCAGCAGCGGCAGCATGTCGCGGACGTTGGCGAGCTTTTTCTCATGAATGAGGATATAGCAATCTTCCAGCTCGCACTTCAGGTCGGAGGTGTTGATGAAGTAGGGGGAAATGTAGCCCTTGTCGAACTGCATCCCTTCGACGAAGTCGAGCGTGGTCTCGGAGGTCTTGCCCTCCTCGACGGTGATGACGCCGTCCTTGCCGACCTTCTCGAAGGCGTCGGCCATCAGCTTGCCGATGGCCGGGTCATTGTTGGCGCTGATGGTGGCGACCTGCTCCATCTCCTCCTTGCTCTTGAGCTGCTTGGACATCTTGTTGAGGAAGTCGGTGACCTGCTCGACCGCCTTGTCGATGCCGCGCTTGACGGCCATGGGGTTGGCACCGGCGGTGATATTGCGCAGGCCCTCTTGATAGATGGCCAGGGCCAGGATGGTGGCGGTGGTGGTGCCGTCGCCGGCCACGTCACTGGTTTTCTGGGCGACGGCGTTGACCAGCTTGGCCCCCATGTTCTCGAACGGGTCGGGCAGGTCGATCTCCTTGCTGACGGTGACGCCGTCCTTGGTCACGGCCGGCCCGCCGAAGCTCTTATCGATGATGACGTTCCGCCCGGTCGGCCCCAGGGTGATGCCGACGGCATGGGCCAGCTTCTCGGCCCCCGCCAGGAGCTTCTTGCGGGCCTCGTCGGTGTAGAGGAGTTGTTTTGCCATTGTCCAGTTATCTCCTTGGATGGAACCCGGGAATGACGAATGTCTAATGACGAAGGACGAAAGAATGGCGAAGCACTAAGGACGAATGACGAATCGCCCGAGGAGGGCTGCTACTTCGGGCTTCGTCCTGCGTGCTTCTTTCGTCCTTCGTGCTTAGGAATTCGTCATTTACTTCACGATCTTCGCCAAAATATCGCTCTCGCGCAGGATCTTGATCTCGTGGCCGTCCACCTCGATGTCGTTGCCGGCGTAGCGGCCATAGATCACCTCGTCGCCCTTGACGACCGAGACAGGGGTTCGCTCCCCCTTGTCGTTCATCTTGCCCGGGCCGACGGCCAGCACTCGGCCGCGCTGCGGCTTCTGCTTGGCGGTGTCGGGCAGCAGAATGCCGCCCGGCGTCTTCTCCTCGGCTTCCAAGGGCTCCACTACCACCCGGTCGTCCAGGGGCCGGACCTTCAGGTTCAGTTCTTTTTCCTTTGCCATGTTGGAGTCCTCGTTCGATTTCGGATTGCAGATTGCAGATTTCGGATTGCAGATTCTTGTCAGCAGGGGGACAAATCTGAAATCTTCACATCTGCAATCGGCAATCTTCACAATCACTTACATGTCCATGTCGCCCATCCCGCCCATGCCGTGATGGTCCGGCGGGTGGAAATCCTTCTTCTCCTTCTCCGGGATGTCGGCCACCAGGGTTTCGGTGGTCAGCAGCAAGCAGGCCACGCTGGCGCCGTTTTGCAAGGCGGTGCGTGTCACCTTGACCGGATCAACGACGCCGGCCTTGCGCAGGTTCTCGTACTCGCCGGTCTCGGCGTTATAGCCGTAGTACTTGTCCTTGGCGCGGAGGATATGGTTGACCACCACCGTGCCATCGAGGCCGGCGTTTTCGGCGATCCAGCGGCAGGGGACTTCCAGGCAGCGGTAAAGCAGTTGCACGCCCAGGGCCTCATCGCCCTCCAGGTCGGTCTTCTCCAGGACCTTGCGGGCCTGCAACAGGGCCACCCCGCCGCCCGGGACGATCCCCTCGGCCAGAGCCGCCCGCGTGGCGTGCAGGGCGTCCTCGAACAGCGCCTTGCGCTCCTTCATCTCCGTCTCGGTGGCGGCGCCAACCTTGATCTGGGCGACGCCGCCGGCCAGCTTGGCCAGCCGCTCCTGCAACTTCTCGCGGTCATACTCACTGTCGGTCTTCTCGATCTCGCGGCGGATCATCTCGCACCGCCCCTCGATCGCCCGCTTGTCGCCGGCCCCCTCGGTGATGGTGGTGTTCTCGGCGTCCACCTTGACCTTCTTGGCCCGGCCGAGGTCGCGGAGCTGGACATTCTCCAGCTGGATGCCGAGGTCCTTGAAGATGGCCCGGCCGCCGGTCAGCGTGGCAATGTCTTCGAGCATGGCCTTGCGGCGGTCACCGTAGCCCGGCGCCTTGACGGCGCAGACTTGCAGGATGCCCTTGAGTTTGTTCAGCACCAGCGTCGCCAGGGCCTCGCCCTCAACGTCCTCGGCAATGATCAGCAGCGGTTCTTTCTTGCGGGAGATGGTCTCCAGGAGCGGGATCAGGGCCTTGGCCGAGCTGATCTTTTCCTCGTAGATGAGGATGTACGGGTTCTCCAGCTCGCAAATGACCTGCTCCTGGTTGGTGACGAAGTGGGGGGAGAGGTAGCCGCGGTCGAACTGCATGCCCTGCACGACCACGACCTCGGTCTCGGCGGTCTTCCCTTCCTCGATGGTGATGACGCCGTTGGACGCCCCGACCAGTTTCATGGCCTCGGCCAGCTTCTTGCCGATCGTGGGGTCGTTGTTGGCGGCGATGGTCGCCACCTCGGTGATCTCTTTCTCGTCCTTGTCGTCGATCTTCTCGGCCAGGCGCTGTAGCTCCTCAACGACCTGGGTGACGCCCTTCTGAATGCCGCGGGTCAGGGCCATGGGGTCGGCGCCGGCAGCGATGTTTTTGAGGCCCTCGCGGTAGATGGCCTCAGCCAGGACGGTGGCGGTGGTGGTGCCGTCGCCGGCCACGTCACTGGTCTTGCTGGCCGCTTCCTTGACGAGCTGGGCCGCCATGTTCTCGTAGGGGTCCTGCAGCTCAATTTCCTCGGCCACGGTAACGCCGTCCTTGGTGACATTGGGGGCGCCCCAGCCCTTGTCCAGCACGGCGTTACGGCCGCGCGGCCCCAGGGTGCAGCGGACCGCCCGGGCCAGCTTGGTGACGCCGGCCAGCATCTTCTGCCGGGCCTCGTCGCTATAAGCCAGTTGTTTAGCCGCCATCCGCGAATCTCCTTTCCAATCGGTCTTCTACTCAGGGTAGGGAATCTCCCCTCAAGCGCGCCCCACCCTTTAGCAAGGACCATGCCAGCAGGTCGCCGCGACGTAAGACATTGGGGAATAATATCTTAAAGATTGAATGCCCCGCAGAAGCGGCGGCGATGCTGCCAATCTGACAGATGGCCGCGACGCGGATGACCAAAAATGTCATGCCGGGAGCCGCTTCCCTGTCACCATTGCTATCCCCTCCTCAGGCGGTTAGTTTGAGTGGACCGGCACCGTCTGCCGGGTGGAGTCGCCGTTCCCCGACCACCGAGGATGTCCGATCATGCTTGCTCCCCTGACCCAGCCCGACCCCATGACCCAGGTGCTGGCCACCTTCCGTCTGCCGGAGAAGACCGACTTCGCCGACGCCTGGGTCGGGATGGAGCCCACCTTCCAGACCGCGAAGTCGATCCGCAAGTGGCGCGAGCTGTCGGCCACGCCCGAGGGGGAGGACGAGTACTTCACCGACGGCTACATGCTCAGCACTCAGAAGAAGGTCGCCAAGGCGATCAAGAAAAAGTACGAGAAGTGGCGCAAGGAGAAGCACCCGTACTGCATGTTCGACCGGGTCGAGCGGGATCAGGACCGCGACCAGTGGAAGGTACGGCGGCAGAACCTCATCTTTCACTGGGCCGACGAGGGCCTGGAGCCGTTCGTGGTCCGGTTCACCCTCGATCCCGAGACGTTCGAGTACAGCATCAAGCCGGTCCCGTTGGCCTGGTTCTACGACGACCGCTTCCTCGGCTTTCTGGAGGAGTTCCTCTGGAAGGTGCCGCAGAAGAAGGGGCTGATGCCGTCGATCGGCCACGGCGGGGCGCAATTTTCGATCTCGGCCAAGACGTTCCTCGGCGGCAGCCTGCTGGCCGACGACATCGCCGCCAAGCTGAACCACCCGGAGCTGGCCACCTGGATCATGGATTACCCCAACTGCGACGACCGGTCCTTCCGCGGCACCCGGCAGCGTTTCCGGGCGTTCCAGGAGGTCCTCCGCAGTTACTGGGCCGGCGCCTTCCATCCCCGGGCCATCGGCACGTTGACGGTGGAAAACTGCTACCTCGACCGCGGCTTCGACCCGGCGCCGTCGCCCCCCGAGGGGTTGATGGACCCGCAGAAGGGGCCGGTCGGCAGCCCGCAGGAGGTCTTCCAGACCAACTTCGCCTTTGGCCGGGCCGTCCGCCTGTTCGCCCAGAATGTTCATCCCGGCTACTGGCAGGCGGCCCATCCCAAGGAGGACGGCTACCGGCCCGACCAGATCATGCGCTACGGCGAAGGGAACCTGAACCGGCTGCAAATCGTCGGCGAGTTTCACGTCAAGAGCGGCAAGGTGCTCAACCCGGAGCGCGTGGTCGAGCTGGACACGCCGCTGGACATCACCCTGCTGTACGAGGAATGCAGCTGGGAGAACCGCGCTCAGTACGGCCGGACCAGCGCCCGCGACTTCGTGGAGGCCCTGTTGTTGGACGTGCATCACGCCCGCTACCTGCAAGCCCATCCTCACGTCAGCGTCAAGGGATCACTTCTTCAGGACCAACTCCTCTACGACGCCGAGGAGACGATCAAGCGCCACGGTCCGCCCGATCTTCTGGCCCGGCTGCATCGCGAGGCGCGGGAGTACAACCTGGAGTACTCGCGCGGCCGAATGAAGACCGACTGGATCGAGCCGGAGGTGCTGTTCTGGGAGGCGTGGAAGGTGCTGCCGGTGGGCGAGCGGGCGGCGATTGCCCGCGAGGTGGTGGCCGGCTTTTTGGAGCGGGTCGAGGAGGCGGCATCGGCGGACCCGCGGCCGGCCGCCCAGTCCGACCCGATGGAATGGCACCGCCACCGTGTCCATCCGGTGCTCTGGGAGGTGCTGGAAAAGACCTACGGCAGTCTGAAGGCCTCCGACCCGGTGCGGCGGGAGCTGCGGCGCTGGCAGGAGCGCAAAGACGAGTACCTGGCTCGCCGCCCGGTCTTCTCACCGGTCGGCGACAAGCCGCCGTGGGAGGAGGAATGACCCCGTGGCCTCCCTGACGAGCCGGCAGCGCAAACGAGGGAAGGCATCACCGGTCGCTGGCGCTCCCGGCTAGTTTTTCCTTCCGGTCGCTGGCGTTGCCGGCTGGTTTTTCCTTCCGGTCGCTGGCGCTCCCGGCTGGTCCGAAGGATTTACTTCGGGATCACGATGTCGTAGGTGTTGACCCCCTTCTGGATGGTCGTTTTCAGCCCCGATGTCTCCGGCTCAAAGTACTTCGGGGGCACGCCGACAAACCTCAACCGCGTCTTTCCCTTGCCCTTGGACTCGGCCATGGTTTTACTGACAAACTCTCCCTTGGCCGCGTCCGTGTTGACCCCAATGCTGACTTCGCCGAGCGGCACATTCTCGACCCGATACCGCCCGTCCTCCTTGACATCACCGAACGCCATCGAGTCGGTCCCTGCGACGGTCACAACGGCGAACATCACCTTCTGGCCGCCGTAGGTGATGGTTCCTTCCAGGCTAGCACCTGTTTCCGGCAACCGGTCGCCTCGCTCGCCGCAGGAGGCGGCCAGCACGGTGCAGCCGGTGAGCAATCTGAAAAGGGCGAAGCGCATACCCATCCAGCGCATGTTGACTCCCTGCTGTGGCTCTGGTGAAGGAACGGTGGGCGAAGGCCCATCACCTTCGCCCGCTGACGTCCGAGGGCCCCATCCGGAGGGATGAAGGGGCTAATCCAGGGAGACGGTTTCCCCACCGTTGGGGGTAACGGCCGCGCTCCAGGCCTGGATGGAGATGCCTTGCCGGATGAGCCGGACGCTGCCGTCCCCCATCAGGGCCTGGGTGCCGCTGGAGTGGTACGGATAGATGTTGGACCAGTGCTGTTGCTCCCGTACCAGCCAGCGCGACGGCGGATGGAAGTACTCCTGCGGATCGTTGCCGAAGCGGCAGTGGTTCCGCAGCGAGCCGTAAACATCATCCGTGCTGCTTGCCGGGTTGTTGCAGGTGCAGCCGAAGAAGGCGATGCCGTATTCGGGAATGTCGGTGGTCGCCCAGGTGTTCAGCCCGTCATTGCCGCCGGTGCGGTCAAGGATGGCCCAGTCCCGGTAGCGCATCCGGGCGTCGCCGGTGACCATCGGCTTCTCGACGACGAACATGGTGTTCGACAGCCCATCCTTGATGCTGACCGCTCGGGTTACGCCGCCGCCGACGTTCCGCCAGGCCACCGTCCAGGCGGCCCACTCGTAGCGGGGGCTCGGCTCGCCGAACACTCGGACATTGGCCGCGTAGCTGATCAGGGTCTGCTGGAAGATGTGGTTCGAGCCGCTGCCGGTGTAGGGCCATGACCAGTCGATCTGCCGGTATGGGCTGGGGTCGGCCGGGGCCTGGTACACCTTGATGTGCTCGGAGCCGACCATCTTGTTCGGGTCGTCTCGCCGCTGGGCCATGAGGTAGTCCGGCGTCCAGCCGGCCATGTTCAGCCGCAGGTTGTCCTGCTCGATGTAGGGGAGCAGACAGAAGAAGAAAGTGGTCTTGTCGCCGCCGGCCGTGGACTGGTTGAACGGCAGGTAGGGCCCCTTGTACACGACGCCGCCGTCCGCCACGGTGCCCGGATCGAAAGACGCCCACTGGTTGACCAGAATGGGCGGGTAGGCCCCCCGAGTGTCATGGGCGTTGTGGATGGCGATGCCGATCTGCTTGAGGTTGTTGGCGCTTTGGGTCTGCATGGCGGCTTCGCGGACCTTCTGGACCGCCGGCAACAAGAGCGCGATGAGCACGGCAATGATGGCGATGACGACCAGCAGTTCGA
This sequence comes from Gemmataceae bacterium, assembly GCA_035575035.1. Classification (GTDB taxonomy): domain Bacteria; phylum Planctomycetota; class Planctomycetia; order Gemmatales; family Gemmataceae; genus DATLYH01. Next base: position 4,016 of record DATLYH010000327.1, on the reverse strand, counting down.
TCAGGGTGAAGGCGGACCGATTTCGCTTCCGATCTCGGAACATGGCGACCTCCGCAAAGAGTGAACCAATCGCCGGATATCCACTCTGGCAACGAGGCCAGAAGACACGCTTGTCCGATGCCTGGTGCGGAACCTGAGCCCTGCCCTTGACGGTGGCCCACGGCTGCTCCCCGAGCCCATCCGGACCTTGCGGCAGCCCCATCCACCAGGCCAAGAAACGCCGGCGCAGGCTGGGCGCCGGACCTTCTCTTGTTCCGAGTAAAGAGTCGTTTGCGACCGCGAGTGAAATTGGGTATCAGCTAACGAGTCAAAGTCAACTGTGCGTCTATCTTACTCGATACGCAGCGCCGGTCCACCTTTTTTTTGTCCCGCCGCCTTCTTTATCTCGACGGCATAGACGTGGGTCGGCCCGTGCATGTTGGAGCGGAACACGACCCACTTGTTGTCCGGGGTGAAGCGGACGTTCGGCTCTAGGCGGTAGTCGTGCCGGGACAGGTCCACCAACCGCTCCACGTCGAGCCGGCCGACCTTGACCGTCTCGCCGCCCACCTGAATCGTGGCGGGTTTCTCGTCGCGGGGCCGGAAGAGGTAGATCCACTGGCCGTTGCCGGGCGGGTCGAGCCGCTTGTTATCAGGCGAGCGGTTGGCGACGCTGTTGGGGCCGCCGCCGTCGCCGGCAAAGAGTTTGCCGTCATACGACTGGTTGTAGTGGACCGACCAGTGCGCGCGCTCGATCGGGTAGCGGATGCGCTCACCCGTCTCGACGTTCACCCCCGCCAGCCAGAACTCGCCGGAGCGCGGCGTCTGCAAGTCGTACCAGATCATCTTGCCGTCGGGGCTGAAGAATTCGTGCCCCGCGATCTCCATCGGCATGGTCCGGCGGTGCATCAGGCGCAGGCCGGTGCCGTCGGTGCGGACGGTCCAGATGCGGTCCACGTCCTGCCAGGTTCCCTCGTGGCAGAACAAGACCAGCGTGGGGTCGGTGGGGGAGAACTGCGTGTGGTTGAACCAGTGCAGCCCGTACAGGAACTTCTTGATCGCGCCCGTCTTGATGTCGATGGTGAACAGGCACATGGAGCGGCGCCGTCCCTGGAGTTCTTCCGGCTTGGCCAACTCGCGGGCCTTGGGGTCGTACCCGCTGCTGGCGAGAAGGGTCTCGTCGGCGTTGATCGCCAGGCCGGAAGCGCCGGACAACCCGGGGGGGAGCTTGGCGATCTCGCGGGTGACGTGGGTGTCGAGGTGGGTGGCGTAGACGCTGCCGGATCGGATGTAGAACGCCTGCCGGGTCTTTTTGCCGACAACCGGCGCGAAGGCCCGGCCATCGGCGATTTTCTCAATCTTGGGCGGCTTGACGCCGAGCGTGGTCAGGTCGATGGTGGCCAGGCCGTCCCGCGTGGTGACCAGCATCTTGTCGCCGTCGGCGGTGTAGGCGTTCTGATGGAAGTAGAGGCTGGCGGTGCCGGGCTCGCGCGACAGGCGGAGGACGCGGTGGCCGGTTGCTGGGTCGATCCAGTCGGTCGGCGGTTCGTCGGCGGCGGTCCCAAGGCCCGCCCAGGCCAACACCAGGAGCAAGGCGGTGCATTTACGCATGGATCAAAGTCTCCGCGATCGACCGGGCTGGATCGTTCCGCTTATCGGCCGGACCTCCGAGGCCGGTCGAGCCGGATGGCGAACTCGTTCGGCCCGGGCTTGACCTCATATTCCAGCCCGGAGGTTTCGAATTTCAAGTACTTGGCGTCGAAGGGGAGGTTTTTCTTGTGGTCGGGCAGGTCGGTCAGGTCCATCGAGCCGATCACCACGCGGTACTTGCCAGGGGGCACGCCGTCGCCGGGGTAGTTGGTGCTAAGCTGGTAGCTGCCGTCGGGCTGGATCGCGCCCCGGGCCATGAACACTTCCTCTCCCTCGCCGCCCTGGCTCTCGAAGACGACCAGGCCTTTGGTCAGCGGGGTGCCGTCGTCCAGGGTCACGGTCCCACGGACGGGGTAATACCGGGTACCGCAGCCGGCGGGGCCGAGCAAGAGGAGCAGGGCGGCGGTCAGGGCCGGGCGGCTTGCGGACAAAAGGGAGCGCATGGGAAGAAATCCTCCTTGGGGATCACTCGTAACTCGGAATGACCTGGCCGTCCGCCCGGGCGGCGAGCAGGGCCAGGGTGCTGCCGGGGATGCCGTTGCGGATCGCCCGCACGCTGCCGTCGGCGAAGGCGAACTGACACACCCCCGCGTGCCAGCTCCCGAAATTGCCCGTGTAGGCGTCGGTGGGGCTCAGCGCCAGGGGCCGGGTGGGGTCGGCCTTCCGGCCCGACGTGAACGGCGGCACGGAGGTGTAAATGGAATTGTCTTCATCGGACTGGAAGGTCGTGGGGGTCCTCACCCCCGGCAGCGACACCTTCCCCAACATGTCCGGCCGGACGTGTTTCTCGCCGAGCAGGAAGGTGTTGCTCGACCCGTCGCGGATATCGGTGATCTTGTAGGCGACCAGTGTCCCGATGCTGAACGTGAAGACGCCATCGTTGTTGTCGCTCTGGGTGTTGGCCCCGTAATTGACGCCGTAGTCGGAGCAGATCCCTTGTGTCCTCGAATTCCCATCCACCATGACTTCCGAGACCCGCCCCGGTTTGCGCGACGGGCAGTAGAAGATCGGCACCGGGGTCTGCATCACCCCGCTGTCCACGAACTGGCTCCGGATGAGGTTATGGACGATAAACCGGGGATTGGCATTCCCCTCGGGCCGCTGGATCATCGGAAACGAGGTGCCGTTGATATTCGGGTCGGTGAAGCGCGTCCACAGGTTGCCCTGTTCGATGAACGGCAGAATGAGCGCCGCCCAGGTGATCGAATCGAGCGCCCCCTTGGTCCGGCCATAGGGGAGGACGCCGTACTGGTCGTGGAAGTTGTGCATGCCGATGGCCAGCTGCTTGAGGTTGTTCTGACAGCGAGTGCGGTTGGCGGCCTCGCGCACCTTCTGCACCGCCGGCAGCAAGAGCGCGATCAGGATGGCGATGATGGCGATCACCACCAACAGCTCAATCAAGGTGAAGGCCCCGCGGGCCTCGCGGCGGGACAGATGATAACCGGACATGAATACCTCCGATGCGAAAGAGGGAAAAAGGGGCGGGTGTTACCCCCCACCCAACCTTACCGATGCTTCGCCCCGGGCATGCCGATCCACGGAGCGGTTACCGACGACCAGGTAGTACCCAGGCGGATCTCGTCCATCGTCTGCCGCTTCTTGCTGTTGATGTGGATTTGCAGCCAGTCGAAGACCAGGTCGCTGTGGAACAGGGGGCCGACCGCCGACCAACTGGCCGGCTCCCCGGGCTCGACCGGCTCCGCCGGGCCGTAAACCCGCATGAACACTTGATCGGGGTTCGAGCCGCTGGCCACGATCTTGGCGACCAGCAGGTAAGTCTCGCCATAGCTCATCGGCAGGGGCGTCTGGATGCCGACCCGGTGCAGGTGGGTGAACAGGTGGTTGGTGCGATCCACGCCGATGTTCAGCCGCAGCCGCTGGTCCCCTTCGCCGTTCAGCTCTCGTTCCAACTCCTCGTCGGTCCGCAGCAGCACAGCCACGGCGCTGAGCGGGTCGGCCGGGGGACCGTCGCGGCGGAAGAGGAAACTGAGATAGTAGACGCCGTCGGTGTCGAGGCGGACCGGCGTGGCCATGCGGCGGAAGTATTTGGCGAAGCCGGCGTAGTCGAAAGAGCCGCCGATCGCCGGCACCGCGGCGCCGGGGCGGGACAGCCCCTCGTTGACGTTGAGCGCCAGCCGGTTTTCGTCCCCCTCATTGAGGGGACGGGCGAAGCCGGGCCTCCAGGCGCCGGCCCAACCGAGGCCGCCGGCTGCCCGGCCATTCGGCAGGTCGGCGGGGTCGTGGTAGTCGAACCCCTCGTAAAGCAGCAGCCCGGCGGCCGGGTCCGCCGGCGGCGGGGCCGGCTCCGTCAGCGCCCGGACAAACCGCTCGGGGGCCAACGGCGTGGGCTGCCCCGGTGCTGCCGGCGGGCCGACATAGCGGCGTGC
>DATLYH010000326.1:0-25521 GCA_035575035.1 Gemmataceae bacterium | reverse complement strand
GGCCGGTGAATCGGCCCACCGGCCCGCTCACGCGGGCCGCTCGCCAGTTCGGTTAGAAGCGCTGAGGCGCGAGCGGCCAAGAAGGACCCGGGTGATTCGATATTGCTCCTTTGGTCGATTATACCGGAACGCGTTCCCGTTCGGCCCACCGCTCCGCCGGAGCAGGATTGACCTCGCCACGACAGGGCCCGGCGCATCTGGTAGAATTACCAGAGAGTGAATGGCAGGAACTGCCTTGATTCGGCCGATGGCCGTGGTAGCCTAGAACACGACCCGGCGGTTTCTTTCCCTGACCCCCAACCATGTGACCGATGATGGCTGAAAGCAAACCGAGTCAATCGTTCCGCATCGAACGGCACGGCGATATTGCGGTGATCATCCCCTCGCCGGAAGTCGAGAGCATGCCTGAGAACCTGATCCAGCAGGCGGCCCAGATGGTCCTGGCGCCGCTGCGGGCCGACCCGCCCGCCGGGTTGGTCATCGACCTGAGCCAGGTCAGCTACTTCGGCTCGGTCTTCCTGTCGTTCCTCCTCCGCTGTCACATGCTGGTCAAAAAGCACGGCAGCGAGGTGGTGCTGGCCGGGGCCTCAGAGCGCGCCCGGGAGCTGCTCCACCTGACCGCTCTCGACACGCTTTGGGCCATCTACAACACCCGCGCCGAGGCCATCGAGGCCCTGGGGGCCGACTGACTCCCCGTGCCGATCCCTCCTACGGTTCCCGGCGCCTTCCGCGGTTCTACAATTGGGAAGGGGTCTGAAAACAGCCCCGTCCCCCATCGACAGGAACAGTGACCCAGAGGACAGGAAACTGGCATGAAAAACCGCGCCATTCGTGGCGAGAACGGCTCTTTTAACAATGTCCATGAAGAGGGCCAGCCCGACGGCCGACAGCCGGTCGGCATCGAGCAGCTCGTCCAGCAACTCAAGGAGACGGCCGACAAGCTGATCCGCGACCAGGCTAACCGCGGCGATGTCAAGCTGCTCAGCACGGCGCTGAAGGAGCTGCGCTATGCCTTCAAGGTCTTCGCTCCTTACCGCCAGCGCCGCAAGGTGACGATCTTCGGCTCGGCCCGGCTGCCGCCGGACCACCCCGCCTACCAGCAAGCGGTGGAGTTCGGCCGACGGATGGCCGAGGCCGGCTTCATGGTCATCACCGGCGCCGCCAGCGGCATCATGGAGGCCGGCCATGTCGGCGCCGACCGCCAGAACAGCATCGGCGTCAACGTTCTGCTCCCCTTCGAGCAGGAGGCCAACCCCATCATCGCCGGCGATGTCAAACTAATGCACCTGAAGTATTTCTTTACCCGCAAACTCCTCTTCATCAAGGAGTCGGACGCCATCGCCCTGTTTCCCGGCGGCTTCGGCACCCAGGACGAAGGGTTCGAGGCCCTGACGCTGGCCCAGACCGGCAAAAGCCACCTCTTCCCGATTGTCATGGTGGATGAACCGGGCGGCGACTACTGGAAGCGCTGGCAAAGTTTCATCGAGGAAGTGCTCCTGGAGCGGAAGCTGATCTCGCCGACCGACCTGGCCCTGTACAAGATCACCGACTCGGTGGACGAGGCCGTCGCCGAGGTGCTCGGCTTTTACCGGGTCTACCACAGCATGCGCTACGTCGGCGGCCACCTGGTCCTGCGGCTGCAACACGCTCTGTCCGAGGGCCTGCTGGAGCGCATCCGCACCGAGTTCGCCGACATTGTCAACGGCGGCACCTTCGAGCAAGTGCCGGCCCTGCCGGAGGAGGCCAACGACCCGCACGTCGCCAGCCTGCCGCGCCTCCGCTTCCGCTTCGACCGCCACAGCCTCGGCCGGCTCCGCATGCTGATCGACACCATCAACCGCGAGGGCTGATTGCCCGCGCCCAGCGGGTGATCCGAGCCCGGAGCGTCTGCGACGGGGCGCCATTACCCCTCGCTCACGCTCTGGGCTCGATACTTCATGGCTGTCGTATCCGCACCCGGCGCCCCTCCACCACCAACCGTCCCTCGGCGAACAGCCGGATCGCCTCGGGGTAGGCCTCGCACTCCTGCTCGAACACCCGCGCGGCCAGGGTCTGGGGCGTGTCATCGTCAAGCACCGGCACCACCCGTTGCAGAATGATCGGGCCGTGGTCGTACTGATTGTCGGCGAAGTGGACGGTGCAGCCGCTCACCTTCACCCCGGTGGCCAGGGCCGCCTCATGGACGTGGTGGCCGTAGAACCCTTTGCCCGAGAAGGCCGGGATCAGAGCGGGGTGGATGTTCATCACCCGGTTGATGAAATCCTCGGGAATGCTAAGGAGCTGCAAGAACCCCGCCAGGCAAACCAGGTCGGCCCCGGCCTGGCGGCAGAGGTCGAAGATCCGCCGGCTGAACTCCTCGCGCGAGGCGCATTGCTTCCGCTCGACGACGGCGGTCGGTATCCCAGCCCGCTCGGCACGGACCAGGCCGAAGGCGTCGGCATGGTTGGAGACAACCAACACAATCCGGGCCTGGAGCCGGCCGTCGTTGATGCGGTCGATCAGGTTTTGCAGCGTGGTGCCGCCGGCACTGATCAGCACGGCCAGGCGGATCGGCTCAGGCGGCGAAGCGCCGGTGGACATCGCGGAGTCTCCGAAAGGAGTGCGGTAACGGACCCGTCTCGCCTTCACTTTCGCAGCCGGGCCTGCCGATTGCAACCCGGGGCCGGCTCAGGCCGGCTGGCGAGCGCCGGCATAGTGGTTCCCCTCCTGGAAGTAGAGGTCGCGCAGCCGGCGATAAGCGGGACAGGTCTGCACCAACTCGGCATCGCTCCCCTGGGCCACGATGACGCCGCGGTCAAGCACCACGATCCGGTCCACCATCGACAGCACCGACAGCCGATGCGAGATCACCAGCGTCGTCCGCCCCCGGCAGAACTCTTCCAAAGCGCGCTGGATCAGCGCCTCGCTTTCGACGTCGATGGCACTGGTCGCCTCGTCCAGGATGAGGATGGCCGGATCACGCAGGAAGGCGCGGGCCAGGGCGATCCGCTGCCGCTGGCCGCCCGACAGCCGGGCCCCCTGCTCGCCGATGCGCGTCTCGTAACCGTCGGGCAGGGCAAGGATGAAATCGTGGGCATAGGCCCGGCGGGCCGCCTCGAAGACCTGTTCCTGCGGCGCGTGCCGATTGCCGTGAGCGATGTTGTTGAAGACCGTATCGTCGAACAGCCGCGTCTCCTGCGTCACCAATCCTATGTGCCGCCGCAGCGAGCGCATCTTGATCTGGCGGAGGTCGAGGCCGTCGATGCGGATGGCTCCCCCCTGCGGGTCGTAGAACCGGACCAGCAAGTTGACGAGAGTCGATTTGCCGCAGCCGTTCGGCCCGACCAGGGCCACCGTCTCGCCCGGCTCGATGGTCAGGTTGAAGTCGGCGAGCACCGCCTCGACGGTGCGCGGATAGGCAAAGGTGACGTGGTCGAACTCGATGCGCCCCTCACAGCGGGTGAGGAAGACCGCCTGCGGCCGGTCAACGACCTGCGGCTCGCGGTCGAGCTGGGCGAAGACCCGGTCGGCTGCCGCGATGGTCCGCTGGAGCCGGCCGTAGAGGTTCGACAGCTTGCGGCAGGGATCGGCCAGACCGGCCAGGGCTACGTAGAACTGGATCAGCCCGGCCGTGTTGAGCGGGTCGGACACCAGGCGGATCCCCTTCAGATGCGTCTTGCCGGTGAGCAGCAGATAGGTGCCGATCAGCAGCGTCCCCGAGATGACCAGCATGCCGAGCAGCTCGGTCACCGGGCTGACCAGGGCGTCCAGCTCTACCGTCCGCATCACTTTCTTGTAATAGACCTTCCCCTCGCGGAAGAAGCGGTGCCGCTCGTAACGCTCCATGTTGAAGGCTTTGACGATCTTGATCGACTGGAAACTCTCTTGCAGGATCTTGTAGAAAGCGGAGATCGACTCCAGCGACAGCCGGGCTTGCCGCCGCAGCCGGCGGGCAAGCTGGCTCATGACCAAAGCGGCCAGCGGCACCACCAGGACGGTCAGCAGCGTCAGCCGCCAGCTGATGCAGCAGGCCAAGGCCAGGCAGGCGATGATGCGGAACGGCTCGCGCACCAGCCGGCCCATGATCAGCTCCAGCCCGTTGGCCAGGCTCTGCATGTCATTGGTGAAGCGGGCCATGATGTCGGTGGTCCCCTTCTCGTCGAAAGCGGCGGGGTCCTGCCGCAGTGCCCGGCGGAAGAGCTGATTACGCAGGTCGAACAGCGTCCGGTTGGTGACGCTGCCGACCAGCGTCTCCTGGAAGAAATAAAAGACGCCGCGCAGCACCATCAGCAGCACCAGCGTCACCAGCAGGGCCACCAGCGTCTGGAAGGGGTCGTCGGGAATGAAGCGGACAATGAGCCATTCCCAAACCCGCTCCTGCTTGAGCCGGGTTTCGACCCGGCCGACTTCCTGGTCGATTTCGGCCAGCCGGGCGTTCTGGCGCTGCCGCACTTCCTCGGGGGGTTCCGCCTGCTGCCGCCGCTCGATCCGGGTCCGCTCCTTGGCCAGCTCTTGCAGGCGCGTCTCGGAGGTCCGGATGCGCTCCTCGATCCAGGTTTGCAGGTTGCGGTCCTTGTCGTTCTCACTGAACAGGACCGTGACGACGGGGTAGACGGTGCTGAGGTTGGCCGCCCAGAGGATGGCGACCGCCAGGCCACAGAGGACCGACAGCGCGAAGCGCCAGCGGTAGGGCCAGGCATAGCGGACGATTCGCATCAGATGGTGCATCGGCTCCTCTCCTCCTGGGTGGCGCGGGCCACCAACAGCAGCCCGTTGCCGCCGAGAAACCGTTCCAGGCCGTTGACCAGGGCCAGCAGGGCGTCCCCGAGGCCGTCCCAGCGGTGGTAGGCGACTCGCTTCATCCGTCCCTTGCGGCGGCGCCGCCACAGCTGCAAGCTGGCCAGCAGCGGGCTGAGACAGAGCGGGTTAAGCGTGTACTGATGGAGCACCTGGATGCGCCGCAGCCCTGCCTGGACGGCCGCCCGCCGCAGACTGCCGGCGCTGAAATGGACCAGGTGGCGCGGCAGGTCCCAGCCGAGCCAGTACCGCCCGCACAATCGGGCGATCACGCCGGCTGAGTCGGGCACCTCCGCCAGCAGCAGGCCGCCCGGCCGAAGCAGCTGCCGCGCCCGCCGCAGCACGCCGACCGGATCGCCGTCATGCTCCAGGGAATGCCACAGGGTGATCACCTCAAAATACCTCTCCGGCAGAGCGGCGCGATGGAGGTCCCCGGCCACCAGCCGCAGCCGGCCGTCCCGTTGCGCCACCTCGGCCAGCACCGGGGCGGCGATGTCGAGTCCCCACGCTTCCACGTTCCCCTGCTCCAACAGGCCGAGCAGGAACGCCCCGTTACCGCAGCCGACGTCGAGCACCCGCAGCGGCGTGCGCCGCAGGGACATGAACCGCTCCAACAGCGCCAGGCGATGACGGGTGACTTGGGCGAGGCGGCGACGAAACGAGACCTGCTCCGCGGCAGGCCCGTCCGCGCCTGGCCGAGGCAGGGCATGGGCCGGGTAGCGAGGGGTGTAGAAGGCGGCCAGCTCCTCGGGGTCGGGCCGAGGATTAAGATAACGGAAGCGGCAGCGGCGGCACTCGACCACCTGGTAGCAGGTCCGGGCCGACCCCGTGAGGTTGAAGTCCGTCCGCACAACGGTCCGGGCCGCCTCTCCTCCGCATAGCGGACAGCCGATTGTTTTCATGACAGCTCGGGTTCTCACGCCACCAGTCGCTTGCTCCCCACGTCCGGCTCGGTCCCGCGGTAGGGGCGGACGCCGCCGGCCCGGGCCGGCAACAGACCGCGAGCCGCCCGGCGCTTGAAATAACTGCTCAGGGTCATGTAGTCGCCGGCGTCGGGTTGGTGCTTGAACCGGGCCGGAAACGGACAGCCGAGCAGCCCCTCGAGTTGCCGGCGGCAATCGGCCACGACCGCCGGGTAGCGGTCGGCCACGTTCACCTTTTCGTCCGGGTCGTTGGCCAGGTCGTAAAGTTTCGGCTGGCCGTCGGGCGTGGTCGGGTTGAGGATGCAGTTCCAGCGGCCGTCGCGCAGCGAGGCCCAGCTGCCCCAGCCGCAGATGATCCGCGGTCGCAGTTCCTGCCGCCGGCCGGTCACCAGCGGCCAGACGCTCTCGCCGTCGAGCAGCTCGCAGCCGGGCAGGCCAAGCAATTCCAGCAGGGTCGGCAGGACATCATGGCTCTGGACGAAGGCCGGAACGTGAAGGTTCCGCGGTCCGCTCGGATGCCGGATGAACCAGCTGATCTGCGTGTTGTAGGGGTGGAGCTTCCCCTGCATCGCCCCGTGCTTGGTGAACTGGCCGTCGTCCCACAACTCGGCCCCGTGGTCGGTGAGGAAGACGACCAGGGTATCGTCCCACAGGCGGAGCCGGTCGATGGCTTCGAGGAAGTGACCGATCCACGTATCAACAAAGGTGCATCCGCCGGCATACAGCGCCCGGGTGCGCTCAATCTGGGCCGGCGAGGGGTCTTTGACGCGATTCATCGCCCCCGGATGGATGAAGTCTTTCAGGGTGCCGTCGTTGGGGAAGTATCTGTCGGCGTAGCGGGGCGGCGGGTCCCACAGTTCGTGCGGTGTGAAGCTGTCCACCCAGAGGAAGAAGGGGGCATTGGCCCGGGCATCGTGCAGCCAGCTGATGGCCGCCCGGAACACCTGGGCGGCAAAGTAATCGTCTTCCTTGACCCGATCGCGCGTGCTGAGCAGGTGGTTGATGATCTGGGCATGGGTGGCCCAGTCGTTTTCCTCGCCGTCAGGCACATAACGGCGGAGATCGATGTTGTCGAAGGGACCGACGCGGTAATTATCCCCCTGCTGACCGCGGATGAACTGCCAGCTTAAAAAGCCGCGGGTGAAGTTCTGGGTCGGCTTGAACAGGTGGTAGCAGTCGCTGATCAGGCCGGTGCAGTAGCCGTGCAGGAGCAGGATCTCGGCCAGGGTGGTGTGGCAGCTAGGGATGCGGTGCCAGCCGAGGAAGTTGGGGGACAATCCCAGGCCGTCCACGTCGTGATGCCAGGGGAAGCAGCGCATGCCGGTGAAGAAGCTCCGCCGCATCTGCACGGTGGGCATCGCCTCGCCGAAGGCGTTGTCGAAGACGACGCACTGCTTCATAAAGTCGGCGAGGACCGGCGCCTGGATCCAGCGGCAGTGGCCTCGGCCGCCCAGGATGTCGGCCCGCCAGCTATCGACGCAGATCACAATCAGGTTCAACACGCCTCTTCTCCATTTCGGATTGCGGATTGCGGATTGCGGATTGAAGAACCTGGATTCAATTCGCAATTCGCGATCCGCAATTCGCAATCCGCAATCCGCAATCCGCGATCCGCAATCCGCAATCCGCAATCCGCAATTCGCGATCCGCGATCCGCGATCCGCAATCCGCAATTAGCCGAGGGCCCGGCCGTCGGCGCTTAGCCGGTAGCTGGTCCCACGCCAGGTCATCCGGCTGCTGCGGCTGCGAACCAGGGCCAGCACCGTCAGAAAGGCCGTGAACAGCAGGGCCGGCAGGTGGCCCAGGGCGTACAGCGGGTTCGTGCCGCTGAAGCGGTATATACGCCCCAGGCACGAGATTTGAAACACCAGATGCATGACCCCCATCGTTCCGAGCAAGAGGCGCAAGGGGCGCCCTTTGCCGCGAATCAGCTCGACCAGGCCGACCCCGGTGGCGGCGTAGGCCGACAAACCGAAGAGCCAGATCAACAAAAGAGTCGCCACCAGCAGCAGGGCACGGTTGTCCACGGTGATCCGCAGGATGCGCGACCAGCCGGCAACCAGCGCCGGGAACGACGTGTACATCGACGTGGCGACCAACTCGGGAGCGTGCAGCAGGCGGACGCGGCGGCCCGACCGCTTGAACAGCCGCACCAGGGCGATGTCGGCAGCGAACCGGTCCCGGACCGCCTCGAACCCGCCGACCGCCTCCAGAGCCGGGCGGCGCAGCAGCAGAAAGCCGCCCCAGCCCATCGCCACCCCCCGGCAGTGGCGCGAGTTGACCAACGGCAGCGGCTTCCACAGGAACGTGACCACACCGACCAGCGGTTGCACCAGCTTGCTGAACAGGCCGTGGTGATCGAACCGGGGCAGGAGGGAAAGAAGGTCAAGATTGCGGCGCTTCTGGACATGCAGGGCGGCTCCGAGCGTCTGCGGGGTGTGGCGAGAATCGGCATCCACCAGGAGAAGCAGCTCGCCGCGGGCAACGGCCAGCCCCTGCTGGACGGCGTTCATCTTGCCGGTCCAACCGTCGGGCAGCTCCCGGACACGGAGCAGGCGGACGCGTGGATCACCGGCCGCGGCCTGCTCCGCCTCCGCAAAGGTGCCGTCACTGCTGCGGTCGTCGATGACGATCAACTCGAAGTTCTTGTACTCGGCGGCCAGGATCGAGCGGATACAATCGCCGACGTTGCCCTGTTCATCTTTGGCCGCCAGCAGGATGCTGACGAGGGGACCGTCGGTAAGCCGGGGGGCCTGGGCGCCCAGGAAGAAGCGCTTGGGCTTGTAAAAGAGGAGCATCACATGCAGCACCTTCCAGACGGTCACGATCACACCGTAGCAGACGAGCAGGACGAACGCCGACGTGCTCACCGGGATGCTCCTTTCGGGAGACGGGCTGCTGAGCATCGGCCGCTTGCAGTTTGGCGTCCCCGCGCCGCCGCCTCGCGGCCCCACGCTCCGCTTGATAGAATGAATCTTTTCGATTGGTACCACGGGGTTCGCATATGTCGTTCGACAAGGTAGAGACGCAGGTAGACTTCCCGGCCCAGGAGCGGGCCATTCTGGAATTCTGGCAGCGGAGCGAGGCCTTCGAGCGGCTGCGCCAGCAGAACCAGGGCAAGCCGCGCTGGTCGTTCCTGGACGGCCCGATTACCGCCAACAACCCGATGGGCGTCCATCACGCCTGGGGCCGGACCTACAAGGACGCCTACCAGCGCTTCTTCGCCATGACCGGCCATGAGCTGCGCTACCAGAACGGCTTCGACTGCCAGGGCCTGTGGGTCGAGGTCGAGGTGGAGAAGGAACTGGGCCTGCGGTCGAAGCGTGACATCGAGAACCTGGTGCCCGGCGACTCCTTTAGCAGCATCGACCGATTTGTGCAACTCTGCAAAGCGCGGGTGGACAAGTTCGCCCGCATCCAGACCGAGCAGTCGATCCGCCTGGGCTACTGGATGGACTGGGACAAGGAGGAAGACTGGCAAAAGCCGCCCGACCAGCGGCGCAGCTACTTCACCATGTCCGAGGAGAACAACTACACCATCTGGAGCTTCCTGAAGAAGTGCCACCAGCGCGGCCTGATCTACCGGGCTTACGACGCCATGCCCTGGTGCCCCCGCTGCGCCGTCGGGCTGAGCCAGATGGAGATGCACGAAGGCTACCAGCTCGTCGCCCATCGCGCCGTCTTCGTCCGCTTGCCGCTGCGAGGGCGGCCCGGCGAGAACCTGCTCGTCTGGACCACCACCCCCTGGACGCTGACCAGCAACGTTGCCGTCGCCGTCAATCCGGGTCTGATTTACCTCAAGGTCCGCCACCGCGATCAGATTTACTATCTCGCCAAGGGTGCCCTGACCCATCAGCGCCTGGAGGAGGAGTTCCGGCGCAAAGAATGGGTCGAGGGCGTGCCGAAGTTGAAGACCCTCGAACAGATCTTCAAGGAAAAAGGGGGCTACGAGGTGCTCGGCGAGCTGTCCGGCCGGGAGATGATCGGCTGGACCTATGACGGCCCCTTTGATGAGCTGCCGGCACAGGGCCATCCCGCAGGTTATCCTGCCGCGATTGCCGAGGTCGTCCGCAAGCAAAACTGGGCGCCCGACCAACCGGCCCGTGGGGTGCATCGCGTCATCGCCTGGGATGCCGTCGGCGCGGCCGAGGGTACAGGGATCGTCCACATCGCACCGGGCTGCGGCAAGGAAGACTTCGAGCTGGGCCGGCAGGAGGGACTGCCGCCGATCGCCCCGCTGGATGAGGAAGGGGTCTTCCTGCCCGGCTTCGGCGAACTGGAGGGCCGCTCCGCACTCGACCCTGCTACCACCGACGCCATCCTGGCCAATCTCCGTGAAAAGGGATTGCTCTTGGAGGTCGAGCGTTATCCGCACAACTATCCGCATTGCTGGCGCTGCAAGACGGAGCTGCTCTTCCGCCTGGTGGATGAGTGGTTCATCGACATGCGCTGGCGCGACGAGATCATGCGCGTCACCGAACAGGTGACCTTCTTGCCCGAGTCGATCAACGGCAAGGCCCGCGAGCTGGACTGGCTGCGGAACATGGGCGACTGGATGATCTCGAAGAAGCGCTTCTGGGGCCTGGCGTTGCCGATCTGGGTCTGCGAGGAGTGCGGCCATTTTGACGTGATCGGCGGCCGCGAGGAGCTGCGCGCCCGGGCGGTGGCCGGCTGGCAGGAGTTCGAGGGACACACGCCGCACCGCCCCTGGATCGACCTGGTAAAGGTCCAGTGCACCCAGTGCGGCGGCCGAGCCAGCCGCATTCCTGACGTCGGCAACCCCTGGCTGGACGCCGGCATCGTCCCCTACTCGACGATGAAGTACAACACCGACCGGGCGTACTGGGAGAAGTGGTTCCCAGCGGACTTCATCACCGAGTGCTTCCCCGGCCAGTTCCGCAACTGGTTCTATGCGATTCTGGCGATGAGCACGATGATGACCGGCCGTCCGCCTTTCAAGGTGCTGCTCGGCCATGGCCTGGTGCGCGACCAGTGGGACCGGCCCATGCACAAGTCGGCCGGCAACGCCATCCCGTTCGAGGGAGCAGCGGACGAGGGATACGAGTTGACCGACCCTCACGGTGTTACGCGGCGCTATCCGCCGATGAGCGCCGATTTGATCCGCTGGTTGTTCTGCCGGCATAACCCGGCGCTGAACATCAACTTCGGCCCAGGACCGGCGGAGGAGTTGCGGAGCAAATTCACGCTCAAACTGTGGAACAGCTACGCCTTCTTCTGCAACTACGCCCGGCTCGACGGCTTCGACCCGAACGCCCCCGCGGTGCCGGTCCGGCAGCGGCCCGACATCGACCGCTGGATCCTGTCCGACCTTCAGAAACTGATCCAGACGGCGCGTGACGAGTTCCCGCGCTTCAACGTGATGGCCTTCTGTCTGAAGGCGGAAGAGTTCGTCGAGGACAAGTTGAGCAACTGGTATGTCCGCCGCAATCGCCGCCGCTTCTGGAAGAGCGAGCAGGGGACCGACAAGCTGGCGGCTTATCAGACGCTCTATACCGTGCTGACGACGCTGACCAAGCTCTTCGCCCCGATCATGCCGTTTTTGACCGAGCACATGTACCAGAACCTGGTGGCCCGCCGCGTGAAGGAGGCCCCGGTCAGCGTCCACCTGTGCGCCTTCCCCGAGGCCGACGAGTCGCTCATCGACGAGGATCTGTCGGCGGATATGGAAGCGCTGCTGCGGCTGGTGTCGCTCGGTTCGGCGGCCCGCAACACGGTCAAGATCAAGGTCCGGCAGCCGCTGGCCGAGATGAAGGTTCAGCCGGGCGACGAGCGCGAACGGCGAGCGGTCGAGCGCTTCAGCGACCAGATCCGCGATGAGCTAAATGTCAAGGCAGTCTGCCTGCACGAGAGCCGTAACGGCCCGCTGCTGCACTATGAGATCAAGCCGAACCTGAAGAACCTGGGGCCGAAGCTCGGTGCCCGCCTCAAGGAGGTCCTGGAGGCGCTGGCCCAGGTCGATCCGTCCACGGCCGCGAAGAAGGTCGGAGCCGGTCAGTCCCTGGAACTGTCCTGTCCCGGCGGTCCCGTGACGCTGGAGCCGGCTGATGTTGTAGTGCAGATGAAGGCCCCCGAGGGCTGGGCCGGCACCGCCGACCGCAACACGCAGGTGCTGATCGACACCCGCATCACCGAGGAACTAAAGCAGGAGGGCATGGCCCGCGAGGTGGTGCGTCAGGTGCAGGAGTTGCGCAAGAAGGCCAACCTGGAGATGGAAGACCGCATCGTCCTCCATCTCGGCACCGATTCACCGGCGCTGCGCCAGGCGATCGCGGCGCACCGCGATTATATTTGCGCCGAGACGCTGACGGTGCGGCTGTCGGCCGAACCGCTGGGAGGCAATGCTCCCCGGGCCGCGGTCAAGGTGGACGGCCAGCCGCTGACCATCGAATTACGGAAGGCGTGACATCCGGGCAAGCGCCGATATTCCGACCAATCATGAGCGGCACACCGTTGCTTGCAAGTCGGCGGTGGGTAGGGATCAGCCTGGCAACGGTCCTGGCCCTGGCGCTGTTGCTGCGCTCTCCCCTGGTCGATATTCCCCTGGAGCGCGACGAGGGCGGGTACGCCTACATCGCCCAGCGCTGGGTCCAAGGGGAAATACCCTACAAGGACAACTTTGACCTCAAGCCGCCGCTGGCCTTCGCCGCCTATGTCGTCTTTCACCTCTTTGGCACCGGCCCGGCCGTCATTCACTGGGGGGCCCAGGTCTACACGCTCGGCACCCTGGTGGTGGTGTTCCTCCTGGGCCGGAAACTTTTCTCGGCCGAGGCCGGCCTCCTGGCGGCGGCCCTGGCGGCCTTTCTGACCACCGACCGCGCCGTACTCGGCAACGCGGCCAACACGGAAATCTTCATGCTCCTTCCCATGACGGGAGCCTTGCTGGCCGCTCTCCACGCCGCGGAGCAGCGGTCGGCCGGGTGGAGCGCCCTGGCCGGGGCGCTATCGGCGGCCGCGATGTTGGCGCGGCAGACAGCCTTCTTCAACCTGTTCGTCTGCCTGGCCGTGGTCTCCTGGCCGCCCCGGCGCGGCTGGCCGCTGGGCGGCGCCCTCCTGCTGGGGGCCGCCGCGGTCGTTGGGGTAGTGGCCGCCTACTTCGTCGCCGTCGATGCCGGCGGCCCCTTCTACGAGGCCACCGTTCGCTACGGCCTGGCCTACGCGACCACGTTCCCTCTCTCCTCTTACCCGACGACTTTCTGGCAATCCTTCCGCGGAATCCTCGAATCCTCCGGGCCGATCTACCTGGCCGCCCTGATCGGGCTGGGGCTCGGCTTCGCTCGCGGCGATTCGCTGTGGGGCCCGGGAACGCGGCGCGCTACGCTGATCCTGGCCGGCTGGCTGCTCGCTTCCGCCCTTGGGGTTTCATCCGGCGGCTATTTCAGCCCCCACTATTTCATCCAGCTCATTCCGGCCCTGGCGCTGCTGGCCGGTCTGGGGTTCAGCGCCTTGGCCCTGTTGCCGCTGCGGCCGTCTCTGCGCCGCGCCCTCCCCTTTGCGGCCGGCGGGCTCGCCCTCCTGTACGGCGTGGTGTCGGCCCCCTGGTACTACCTGGTCGGGACGCCGGAGGAGAAATGCCATCAACTCTATAGCTACGACCCGTTCGCCGAGTCGGTCGGCATCGGCCGGTTCATCGCGGAGAACTCCGGCCCCGACGCCACCGTCTTCATCCTCGGGTCCGAGCCGCAGATCCTCTACTACGCGGAGCGCAAAAGCGCCAGCCGGTTCATCTTCGCCTACCCCCTGACCATTCCGACGCCGCTGACCGGCCGGTTGCAGCACGAGGCGATCGAGGACCTTCACCGGAACGAGCCGGAATTCATTATCACCGTGTTCGCTCCCACTTCGATGATGCTCCGCGACGGCACCCCGACGGACCTGGTGGATGAAGTGCGGACCTTGCTGAAGCAGTCTTACCAGGTAGTCGCTGTCTTACCGCTGACGAAGAAGTATCCGTTGTCCCTGCTGACCGGAGAGAGGGCCGCCAAGCTATGGGCGGAGCGGCCGGTCTGGTACGATTCGCCCCGTACCTGGTGCCTGCTAGCCGTCTGGCGGCGTGCCCAATCCGCAGCCGAGGGAGGAGCAAGGCCGTTGTCACGACCGTTCACCCTGCAGCATCTCCGCGGTGAGCAGGCGAGCCGCGTGGAGCACGCGCACCACGATTACCCGCCTTTCCTCGACGCGGTAGATGATGCGGTAGTTGCCGAAGATGAGGTGTCGATAGTCGGGACCCACGTCCGGCCCTTCAGGAATGAGCTCACACCGCTCCGGAAACAGTGCCAGGGACCGCATCTTGTCTCTGACTCCGACCACCCACTTCCGGGCGGCCCGGGGTTTGTCGCGGGCGATGGTTCCCTGGATGGAGCGGATGTCACGCTCAGCGGCGGGACCGATTTCTACGCGGTACCTTGTTGGCACGGCGCTCCTCGCCCAGTAATTCCTTGAAGACCTCCTCCGCGGGCCGTGTCTTACCGGCCCGGATCGAAGCCTCTCCCTCCGCCAGAAGACGGCCCAAGTTGAGCAGATGCACCATCCACTCGTACCGGGCGATGTCGAGCAGGACTGCTGCTGGCTTGCCACCCTGGGTGACGACGACCGGTCGGCCGCTCTGCCGCACCTGCTCCAGGATTACCTCCGTCTCGCTGGCCAGCTCGGCCGCGGTCTTGAAATCTTCTGTCAGGCTGATGGTCATGAAATGGTCCCCCCTGAGGCGTTGTGGTCCGTCGGGGTTTACGGTTGTCATGATAAGCCGGCGGCCAAAGGCGGTCCAGCCGGGTTTGCTTCGAGCGGTTCTGAACTTTCAAGCTCTAGAAAAACCTGCTGCCGCTGCTAGAATAAGCCAGGGATTGCCGTTACCTGAAAGGGGTGGGCCGAGTCATGAGCGAACTTCCTGCCGGCGTCCGCCTGGCCGTCATCCGCGAGAAGGTCGAGGCCGGTCAGCGCCTGTCGTTCGAGGACGGCCTGTACTTGCACGACCACGCCGACCTGTTCACGCTGGGGGAGTTGGCCAACCTCGTCCGCGAGCGGAAGAACGGCCATTTCACTTACTACAACGTCAACACCCACCTTAACCCGACGAACGTCTGCGTCTATCGGTGCACCTTCTGCGCCTTCCGCGCCGACCTGAAGAGCCCCAAGGGCTACGTGATGAGCGAGGAGCAGATCCTGGAGCGCGCCGCCGAGGCCGAGCGGCGCGGCGCTACCGAGCTGCACATCGTCGGCGGCCTGCACCACCAGTTGCCCTATGAGTGGTATCTGAACGTTGTCCGTATCATCCACCGGGCCTATCCGCGGCTGCATCTGAAGGCGTATACCGCCGTCGAATGGGACTGGTTCTCCCGGCTGACCGGCCGGCCCACGCGCGACCTGCTGGCCGAGTTCAAGGAGGCAGGGCTGGGCAGCCTTCCCGGCGGCGGGGCCGAGATCTTCCATCCCGAGGTCCGCGACCAGATCTGCGAGCACAAGGCCGACGCCGACACCTGGCTGCGCATCCATCGCGAGGCCCACGAGCTTGGCCTGCGTTCCAACGCCACCATGCTCTACGGCCACATCGAAAAGGCTCATCACCGCATCGACCATCTCTGCCGGCTGCGCGAGCTGCAAGACCAGACCGGCGGCTTCCAGACTTTCATCCCGCTCGCCTTCCACCCTGCCAATACCAAGCTGGCGCACCTTCCCAAGCCCAGCAGCCTGACCGACCTGCGAATCATGGCCCTGAGCCGGTTGATGCTCGACAACTTCCCGCACGTTAAGGCGTATTGGGTGATGCTGGGGATCAAGACGGCCCAGATCGCGCTGAGCTTCGGCGCCGACGACCTGGACGGCACGGTGGTCCACGAGAAGATTTACCACGATGCCGGCTCCGATTCGCCGCAGGAACTGACCGTCGCCGAGATTCGCCGGCTGATCGAGGAGGCCGGCCGCATCCCGGTGGAGCGCGACACGCTCTATCACGAGGTGATCCGGCAAGAGGGACAATGGCGGACGGGGCGAACCCTCGCGGTCCGGTGAGCGGCCGGCCGCACGGCGCGGGACTTATTGCAGGACGTGGCGCACCAGCAGGAAGCCGGCCGCCAGGACCAGCAGGCCGATCAGCGCCGCCAGCCCGAGGATCACAGCCTGAGTTATGCCGGATGATTTCGGCGTCCGGCCCAAGTGTCGCGGCCGGCGAGGGGCGGGCCGAGCGGCCGGCTCCTTCCGTCGCGGCCGTTCCTTCTTCTCCGGCGCCTCCGGTTCTTTCACCACCTCCTTAACCACCTCCACGCTTTCGGCCGTGGCCGGGGGAGGGAGTGTGGCCGGTGCTCCCTTCATCTTCATCGTGCGCGGGGCCTCGGGCCGCTCCTTCGGGGCGGCCTTTGGCGCCGCCAGCGACCGCTCGATCCGGACGAGGGCGTCGGCAACGGCCCGCGCCGACTTGGGGCGGTCGTGGGGATCCTTGGCCAGCAGGTGCAGGATCAGGTCGGACAGTTCAGCCGGGATGGTCGGATCGATGTGGCGGGGCGGCTCCGGGTTCTGGGTCGCCAGGGCCATGAGTACCGCCATGGTGTCCTTACCGCGAAAGGGGAGTTGGCCGGTGCATAGCCGGTACAGGACGCTGCCGAGGCTGAACAGGTCGCAGCGGTGATCGACGGTCTGGCCGCTGGCCTGCTCCGGGGCCATGTAGGCCGGCGTGCCCAGCACCGCCCCGGTCAGCGTCAGCCGGGCATTCTCGTTGGCCGCCCGTGCCAGGCCGAAGTCAACCAGTTTGACCCGATCGCGAGGGGCTTCCAGCCAGATGTTGGCCGGCTTGACATCGCGATGGACCAGGCCGCGCTCGTGGGCCGCCTCCAGCCCCTCGGCCAGTTCCCGGCCAATGCGCAGCACCTCAGCCAGCGACAGCCAGCCCCCTTCACGCTTGAGTCGGTCCTCGAGCGATTCGCCCTGCAAAAGCTGCATGGCCAGGTAAGGGACGCCGTTGGCCTCGCCGACCTGATAGACGGTGACGATGTGCTCGTGCTCGATGGACGCGGCCGTCTGGGCCTCGCGCAGGAAGCGCTGGCGGTTGGCCTCCTTGACGGCCATGGAGCGCTTCATGGCCTTGAGGGCGACGCGGCGTTTGAGCTTGCAGTCCTCGGCCTGGAAGACGATGCCCATGCCGCCGGCGCCGAGAACCTTCAGGATGCGGTAGTCGCCAAGCCGGCCGATCTCATCGGGCCCTTGGGGCTTGCTCAGGAAGGACAGGTCTTCGGCGGTGAAGTCTTCGCCGGTGGGGAGCGGCGGGCGCGGTTCGTCCGTCTCATGGACGGCCGGGTGGACCGCTGTTTCGACTGCCCCCGGATCGGGCGGGGGGGGCTGGTCGGCAAGCCGGACTTCCTTGGGGGCGGCCGACGGAACCTGTATCGATTCGCCGCAGGCCGGGCACTTTCCCGTCCGACCGGCGCCTTTGTCCTGGACCTTGAGGGACGCCCCGCAGCGGGGACAGTTAAAGGCGATCATGGGGCACCCGCAGCGGAAAGGGAGCCGCTCCCTGGCCGTGACAAGGAAAACTGTCCGCTCCGCGAACAGTCCCGTCCGTCTTGCAAGGCAAGACGCCTGCTCTCCCCCAATACCGGCTGATTATCGCACACCCCAGGGGGGTGTCAAGGAGTAATTCGGTCTACATGGTCAACGTCCGTGGCAACCTGGCCTGCCGGGAGGCTGCATGGAGCCGAATTCCCGGAGACCGCATCTGGCCGAATTCGCCCGCCTTGGGCCATCCTCCCGAACAGGAGTCATCCTCCCTGAATTCCGGCGAATTTGGTTACGGGCGATTTTTCATTTGTGTTGGCCAGGTTGGGGAGCGAAAATAATCTTCCGATCCGATTCCCTTCTCTTGCCGAGGTGAACCCATGGCCCAGTTCGCTTCGGAGCGCGAAGCCAACACCCGCGGTCCCTCGTCGCTGCTGACTGGGCAGCCCGAGGGCAACGACCGGCCTACCGCCGCAGCCGACCGCGCCGCCGCCCCGGCCGATCAGCCGGAGGAGGACGCATCCACGATCGCCTATGGCAGGGCCGCGGCCTCGCCGGAGGTACCGGCCGACCGTCGCATCTTCGGCAACTACGAGATCCTGGAGATGGTAGCGCGCGGCGGCATGGGAGTGGTCTACAAGGCCCGCGATCGGACCCTGGGCCGCCTGGTTGCCCTGAAAATGCTGCGGACCGATGTCTTCGAGTTGTCCGAGGAGTTGGTCCGTCGCTTCCACCGCGAGGCCCAGGCCATCGCCCAGCTCAGCCACCCGCACATCGTACCGATCTACGAGTTCGGCCAGCACAACGGGGTCTACTTCTTTGCGATGGCGTTTGTCGCCGGCGGCTCGCTGCACCAGCACCTTGACCGCCTGACCGGCGACCCGCGGGCCGCGGCTGCCCTGGTGGAGAAAGTCGCCCGGGCTGTCCACTATGCCCATGAAAAGGGAATTCTGCACCGCGACCTGAAGCCGGGCAATGTCCTGCTCGATGAGCAGGGCGAGCCGCTGGTCAGCGACTTCGGCCTGGCCAAGTTCCGCCACGGCGATGTCGAGCTGACCCGGCCGGGCCAGGTGATCGGCACCCCCGCGTACATGGCCCCGGAGCAGGCCCGCGGCCAGAGCGACCGGGTTGGCGAGGCCACCGATGTCTGGGCGCTGGGCGTGCTGCTCTACCGGCTGCTGACCGGGCAGCGGCCATTCCAGGGGCAGGAGGACGGTGAGGTGCTGGACCGCATCCGTCAGGACGACCCGCCGACGCCGCGCTCGATACGTCCGGGGCTCGACCGCCGGCTGGAAACGATCTGTTTGAAGTGTCTGGAGAAGGACCCGGCCCGGCGCTATCCCAGCGCCGGCGAGTTGGCCGACGACCTGGCCCGCTGGCAGCGCGGCGAGCCGATCAAGGCTCGGCCGGAAGGCATGTTGGCATGGGTCACACGCCGCCTGCGCCGGCATCCGACCCTGACCGCTTGCCTTGTCCTGCTGGCGGGATTCCTGGCCGTGGGCGGATTCGCGGCCTGGTGGTGGGATTGGCAGAGGGACGTGAAACCCTGGCCCGGCAACCTGCGCTCGTTGCACAAGGAACTGGACGAAGGGCGACCGGTGGTGCTGGTAGGCGACAAGGGACTGCCGCCGTGGTATCGCTGGCAGGCAGGGAAGACCCGCCTCAGGGGGGCCGACGACCAACCCTGTCGCCTGGAGACCTGGTCCCTGAGTCTGTTGGAACTCCTGCCGGATGTTCCCCAGGAACGCTACCGTTTCAGCGCTGAGGTGAAGGCTTCGAGTTGGAAGCTCGGCGAAGTGGGCATTTACTTCGCCTATAGCCAGCTAGCCACGAAACAGGGTCCAGAGCACTGGTTTCTTGCCCTGACCTATGCCGAGACACCCTACGTGAACGGGGCCTTCCTCCGGCCTCATCGGTACCGGGAGAAGGGGGCCGAGCATGGCTCCATCCACCACCGGGGCCGATGGGGCATCGACCACCGCTTCGCCAGTCCTCCGCGCGGGGATGGGGCCGGATGGCGCAAGATTGCTGTCGAAGTGACGCCCGAAAAGGTCACCGCTTTCTGGGAAGGTAAGTCCATCGGCGAAGCGCGGCGCGCCGAGTTGCTGGATACGGCCAAGGAGTTGTTCGTCAAGGAAAAGGGGGAGACCGCCCCGGCCGAATTCCCTCCCCAAGGTGGACTGGGACTCTACAGCCTCACCAGCCAGGCAGATTTCCGCCGTGTCGTAGTTGAACCCCTGAAGTGATCGAAAATCCGGAGAGCGCCTCCATGCCCGTGACCGTAACGATCGACGACCCGCCGAACAATAGTGATGTCCCCGGCGGCGGCAATTTCACGACCTGCGGCTTCGTCACCCCCGCAGCGGGCACAACCATGACCGCCACGTGCGACGGCCTGGAGGGGACGCCGGTCGAGCCCCCGCCCCATGATCCCCCCTATGACTGGGCTTTCGACTTTCAAGGAGTCACGGTAGGTGAGTGGCGGACCTTGACGGTCGAGGGAACCAACGGCAGCGAAAGCGGCAGCGCCAGCCATAATATCCGCTGCGTGGAGTGAAGCGGCCGCTACGGGGCGTCGGTCGGCAGGGTCAGCCCGTCGTTGTAGGACCAGAGCCGCCGCATGGTAGTCGCACTGGTGCTGTGGGCCAGCGAACGCACCGAACCGTCGGCAAACAGGGCCGGCATGGCATCGGGGTGCGGCGAAGCAAACCAATCGGCCAGGTTCGCAACCGGGGCATCATCCCGTGTGATTCGCAAGGCATGGCGCTTGTGTTCCCACCAACTGCCGAGATGGGCCCACCCCTGATCATTGGGGCCGTTACCCCGATACTCGGCAGGTCTCACTCCCTTATGGGCCAGCAGGAGGGTGTTGGACGTGCCATCAAGCCGAGCCACGGTTTCGAGCCCCACCCCCGCGAATCCATACGGCTCGATGGTTCCGTCGGCCCTCCGGACCATGGTGCCGCCTAGGATGGACCTCTCCTGATGCTCGTTCCGGCTTCCCCCTACGATGGAGAAGTGGTGCCCCGCGGCGTAGTCGTCCCGGGGACCGACCGCCGTGGTCCGCCGGCTCGGGCAGAGGAAGGTCTTGACCGGCTGGGGATTGGTGCGCCACGTCGGAACCTGGTTGTCCTGCTCAAGGTAGGACAGCAGGGCCACGTAAAGCGTGCCGGTCGTGCTGGCCGGGTTCCAGTCGTCCTCGTTGGGGAACTTCTGCCGGGTGCTCTCGTAGTGGTGCAGAGCGATGCCCAGTTGCAGGAGATTGTTGGCGCACTGAGTGCGGTTGGCGTTCTCGCGGACCTTCTGGACCGCCGGCAGGAGCAGCGCGATCAGGATGACGATGATGGCGATGACGACGAGCAACTCGATCAGGGTGAACCCGCGCGGGCTACCCGGCTGGGGCACACACATGACCAATCCCTATCTTGCGGGGGCGACCCGGAAGAAACCTTGCCGCACTCCGCCGGAGACACCAGACGCTCCGGAACTTTTCTCTACGGGGACTTCTCTGCCGGAGAGATGGAAGGTGAAACAACCGGACTCCCCTATCCTGTTTTGAAGTTAATCGGACGGGCCGGCTAGGTCAAAGGAAAAAGCGGGCCGCTCACCTTTCCGTTAATCTCTCCCCTTCACGGCGGCCGGAAGGTTGGCTTCGGCGACGCCGCCAGCCCAACCCGACGAGGCCCGCAGCACCACCGGAGAGAAGCAGCATCCCGGCCGGTTCGGGCACCACCCCTCCCTGCGGCAGCACGTGGACCACTCCGACCATCCCCTCCGCCTCGTGGGGGATGCAGTAATAGAGGTAGTCGCCCGGCTCCTCAAAGAGGAACGTGAAAAGGAACCCGGTGCCCTGGATCTCGGAATCGAACAGCGGCAGACCGTTGGGCAGCAGGGCCCGCGACGTGACGGTGTGGCCGAAATCGCCCACCCAGGTCCATATCACCAGATCGCCGGCGAAGATGGTCACCTCGGACGGGATGAATTCATTGTCGGAAACCTCGACGAAGACAACATTCGGCTCCCGGAGCGTCAGCGACGGGTTGGTCAGAGCCCGGAGCGTTAGCGCCGGGTTGGTCAGAGCCCGGAGCGTCAGCGACGGGTTGGTCGGAGCCCGGAGCGTCAGCGACGGGTTGGTCGGAAGCGTCCGCGGCGGGTCGGACATCCATCCGGGAGTAGAACAGGTACAATGATCAAGGCCGGGCGGGTTCCCTTGCGTCATCGCCACTTTCGGACAGGGGCGCAGGAAATCGGCCCGGACGGGGACGACGAACACCAGCAACCCGAGGGCCGCCGTGCCGAAACCAACTCCTCGTGCAGCGCTTGACATACGCAAGTCCTTTCACCGGACGGCGACGCGTGTATCGTGTATACCGGACCACAGGACGACTGTCAACCAACCGCAGGCCGTGCTGTAAGCCGCTCATGAACCGTTTCACTCCTGCCGAAACCGCCGCCTGCCAGCGCCTGATCGAGCTGGCCCTTGAGGAAGACCTGGGCACCGGCGGCGACCTGACCAGTCAGGCCGTCATCCCCGAACCTCTGGAAGGCGCCGCCGTCATCGTTGCCCGGTCGCCCGGCGTGCTGGCCGGCTTGCCGGCGGCCGAGTTGGTCTTCCGCGCTATCGATCCGCGCGTCCGCTTCCTGCCCCGGATGGCGGACGGCAGCCGGGTCGAGGCGGGCAGCCGGCTGGCGACGCTGGCCGGCCCGATGCGCGCCATCCTGGCCGGCGAGCGGACCGCCTTGAACTTTTTGCAGCACCTCAGCGGCATCGCCACCTTGACGCGTCGCTATGTGGATGCCCTCGCCGGCCTGCCTTGCCAGATCCTTGACACGCGCAAGACGCTCCCCGGCTGGCGGCGGCTGGCGAAGTATGCGGTGCGCTGCGGCGGCGGGCACAATCACCGGATGGGACTGCACGACGGTATCCTGATCAAGGACAACCACCTGGCCGCCCTCAAGGACCAACCTCGACCGCTGGCCCACGCCTTGCAAACCGCCCTGGAGCGGGCCGGTCCTGCGGTCCCCGTGGAAGTTGAGGTGGACAACCTCGATCAGCTCGACGAGGCCCTGGCGGTGGCAGGACCAAAGATCATCCTGCTCGACAACATGAGCCTGGAGGAACTTCGTGAGGCGGTTCGTCGGCGCAATCAAGCCCGAGACAGCGGCGGGGTACTGTTGGAGGCCTCCGGCGGCGTCACCCTGGAAACCGTTCGGGCCATCGCCGAGACCGGCGTGGACCGCATCAGTGTTGGCGCCTTGACGCACTCGGCCCCGGCCCTGGACATCGCCCTGGATTACCAGCCGTGATCCCCCCACGTGAAGAGTGGCACCTGGACACACGGCGTCTCGGCCGGCGCGTTCTGGTTTATGACCGGCTCGACAGCACCAGCACGCTGGCCGCGGCCCTGGCGCACGACCCGGCCAATGACGGCGTGGCGGTCCTGGCCGACGAGCAGAGCGCCGGCCGGGGGCAATATGGCCGCCGCTGGCTCTGCCCGCCGCGCTGTGGCGTGTTGCTGTCGCTTTTGCTCTTTCCGCCGGTTCCTCTCCGTCGGCCGGCCCTGCTGACCGCCTGGGCTGCTGTCGCCGTCTGCGAAACCATCCGCCAGGCCGCCGGTCTGCAAGCCCACATCAAGTGGCCCAACGACGTGCTCATCCGCGGCCGCAAGGTGTGCGGCATTCTCATCGAACAGGGGCAGGGGACTGTGGTCGGCATCGGCCTGAACGTCAACCAGCCGGCCGC
Organism: Gemmataceae bacterium; assembly: GCA_035575035.1. Lineage (GTDB taxonomy): Bacteria > Planctomycetota > Planctomycetia > Gemmatales > Gemmataceae > DATLYH01. The sequence continues at coordinate 2,577 of DATLYH010000326.1, read as the reverse complement.
GGTCTTCGAACAGGCCGGGCTGACCGAGGCCGGCTCGCTGGCCGTTTTCACCGGTACATCGTTCGACAGTTATCAGTTGGCCCGCCGGCTGCTCGGGCAGCTTGACGAGGAGTACGACCGGCTGTGCGCGGGCGACCTGGCCACGCTGGAGACGCGCTGGCAGCGGCACCTCGGATTGCTGGGCAAACTGGTTGTGGCCGAGTGTCCCGACCGCGTTTACCAGGGCCGGCTGTGCGAGCTGGCCTTTGACGGACTGATTCTTGAGCCGCCCGACGGGGCGACAATCCAGTTGCGCCCCGAGATGGTGCGCCACCTCCGGCCGGCCTGAGGAAAACGCAGGGCCGGCGCTTGGCAGGCCGGCGACGTGCATCGACAAGCGGCGGCCGATCGAGCATAATGGCAACAGGCGACCGTCCCGTCCCGACTGGAATTTGCATCGGCTGACGAGATGTCCGGACCTTCTCCCGATTCGAACGCGGACCTGCTGGAAACCATCCTGCGTCGCTGTGCCGAAGCGGCGCCCGCGCCGTGGTATCCCAAGACCTACGCCGAGACGACCGGCACGCCGCGCGACAGCCTGGACCGGCCGCTGGAACAACTCCGCCTGGCCGGCCTGGTCCGCCTGACCGACTGGGTTCAGGGGCTGGGCCAAGGCTACGCGCTGACCCCGGAGGGGGCCAACGTCCTGGAAAGCCCGCGGCTGCTGGGCCGGCTGCGCGACGGCAAACTGTCCGCCCCGCGGAGTAGCCCCGAGGCGCCGCTCCCGTTCCATCCGGGCACCCGCCTCTACCAGCAGCGGGCACAGCTCCGCGACGAGATGGACGACCCCCGGCCGCCGGTAATCACCCGGGCCCTGCTGCTGGCCAATGTCCTAGTCTTTCTGGCTGGCTTTGCCCTGGCGATCCATCGAGGAGTGCCGGACCGCCTTTACCTGACGGGCGGCCTGTTCCACGCGGCAGACATAGCAGTGCAGGAGCAGATCGCCTACAGCCAGGTCCTGCACGAGACCGGCTCGATCCGTGCTCTCGATCTGGTCGCGGGCCAGTGGTGGCGGCTGCTGACCTACGCCTTCGTGCACGGCGGTCTGATCCATCTGGGCATGAACATGTCCGGATTGTACCTGCTCGGCCCGATCCTGGAGCGCATGTGGGGGCGCTGGCGCTTCCTGGCTCTGTACCTGACCGCGGCCCTGGGCGGCAGCTGCACGGCGGTGATCGTCCGCCCCTTTGGCCCCGCCCTGGTCGGCGCTTCGGGGGCGCTGTGTGGTATGCTGGCTTCGGTGGCGGTCTGGGTCTTCCTCAATCGCCGACTGCTGGAGGGGGAATATGTCGCTGCCTGGCGGCGGAGCCTGGCCGCCAACTTTTTCCTCATCGTGCTTGTCAGCCTCCTGCCGCAGGTCAGCTGGGAGGGCCACCTTGGCGGCGCGGTCGCCGGGCTGATCATCGCCGTGCCGCTCAACTATCATCATTTTGGTATCGGCTGGCGCCGTCTGCTGGGGCTGGCGGGCGCGGCGATCGTGCCCCTGGCGTGCCTGGGAGCAGTGATCTACGTCAAGAACACCGGCAAGGAGTGGGAGGAACTGAGCGCCGCGTTCCGGTGGCAGCAGATGCTGCAGGAGATTCACGACCAGCGGGTCAAGGCGGAGCGGGACGAGGGCGATTTCCAGGAGCGCGTGCTCGCGCCGAGCCGAGAGGCAGAGAAGGCGGCCTTGCGAGTCCAGCTGGAAGCCAAGGGGTTCCTCGACGAGTACGCGGAACCGGAACGGCGCCCGGAGAAGAAGCGCAACGAGCTGCTTGACCGCCTGGCCCATACCCAGGCCCTGCTTGCCGAAGCCCGGCAAGCGGCCGCAGGGGCCGGCCCCTACGAGACGCCGCCGGTCGAGGAACAGCGCCAGGTGGTGCTTCAGTATCTTCAGGAGAGGGAGAAACTCTGTGCCCTGGTGGCGCATTACCTCAAGGACCGGCGCCACTTCCTGGCTGACGACAACAGAGCCTATGAGCAGCAATGGCGACAGGTGGCGGAACTCGCCGACCGCTTTCGAAGGATCCGCCCTTAGGCAGCGGCGCGTAAGCGATCAGAGCCCGGAGCGTTAGCGACCGGGCCACGCCGCCGACCCCATCGGCTGCAAGCGGGAGGGCTTGGCACATGCACCGCCAGATTCTCATCCAGGTGACGGCCCCCGCGGTGGTGATTGGCCTGCTGCTGCTGGTCGCCTGTCTGCTCGGGGCCCGCTTCATGAGCCGGTTGCAGGAGAACCGGGCCAAGATCGTCAAGGAGCACGTCCTCAGCCTGGAGGCGGCCCAAGAGCTGGAGATCCAGGTCCGCCAGCTGCGCTTCCACGGTTTCCTCTATCTGCTCGAACCGACGCGAGATCGCCTGGAGCTCATCAATAAGATTCACTACGACTTCGAGGCCGCGCTGGAGAAGGCCCGGCGGACCGCCACCACCGCGGAAGAGCTCGCCTGCATCCACAAGATCGAGACGGGCTACACGGAATACCATAATGAACTGGCCCGGCTGCGGGACGAGGTGACACGGGAAGGCCCCCCCCAGATCAGCTTGCAGGAGCTGGACCGG